>CAYSRI010000001.1:0-1481 GCA_964433405.1 uncultured archaeon
TATGGGGGCAGTATTTCGATAAGGATTTAAAAAGTTTAAAGAAAATTCAACCCTTAACTCCAAATTTCCAAGTCTTGTCAGTTCCACTCAGGTATTTATCTATTGAAAGTGCAGCCTTTCTTCCATCTCCCATCGCAAGGATTACGGTTGAATCACCCCTGATAATGTCTCCGCCAGCCCACACTCGCTCTACTGATGTTCTGAGCTCTTCATCAACCTCAATTGTACCCCACTTCGTGGTCTTAAGCTTCGGCGTTGTCTGAGGGACGAGCGGATTGGGGCTCTGCCCTATAGCAACCACAACAGTATCGACGTCCATTATGAACTCAGATCCCTTTATGGGCACAGGCTTTCTTCTTCCTGACTCATCTGGTTCGCCAAGCTCGAATTTTATGCACTCCATCTGCTTGACCCAGCCCTTTTCGTCTCCTATGTATCTAACAGGAGCCGTCAAAAGCATGAAGTTGATTCCTTCCTCCTTTGCTCGCTCAATTTCTTCCTTCCTAGCAGGCATTTCAGCCTCAGTCCGGCGATACACAATGTAAACTTCCTTTCCGAGTCTCTTGGCCCATCTTGCGCAGTCCATTGCAACGTTTCCACCTCCGATCACCGCAACTCTCTTTCCAACCCTTATCGGAGTGTCGTATTTCGGAAACTCGTAAGCTCTCATCAGGTTAAGCCTGGTAAGGAATTCATTTGCTGAGTAAATTCCGTTGAGGTTCTCACCGGGTATTTTCATAAAATTAGGCAGTCCCGCGCCTGTGCTAACGAACACAGCATCGAACTCTCTGAGCAGCTCGTCAACCGTGATTGTTTTTCCCACGATTACATTTGTCTGAATTTTAACCCCCAGCGATTTAACGTACTCCACCTCTGCTCTTACTATGTCCTTCGGAAGTCTGAACTCGGGAATTCCATAAACCAGCACTCCGCCTGCTTCGTGCAAGGCTTCAAAAACAGTCACATCATAGCCTTTCTTAGCCAGGTCCGCCGCTGCTGTAAGGCCTGCAGGTCCAGAACCTATTATTGCAACCTTCTTGCCGTTAGGCTGCGGTTTGGGTGGAACTGTGAATCCCTTTGCCCTTTCATAATCAGCTGCGAACCTTTCAAGTCTCCCTATGCCGACAGGTTCATAGCCCTGCCTTTTTCCGAGGGTGCACGAACCCTCACACTGGTTCTCATACGGACACACCCTGCCGGTTATCGCAGGCAGGCTGTTTTTCTCCTTTATGATCTTTATCGCATCATCGAACCTTCCTTCCCTTATTGCGAGGATGAACTGCGGAATCGGAACATTAACGGGGCAACCTTCGACACACGGAGGAAACTCCTTGCCCTTTCTCGGCTTGCACTGTAAGCATCTCTTTGCTTCTTCCATCGCCATCTCGGGTGTGTAGCCCAGTGGAACTTCCTTGAAATTCTTTATTCTCTCTTCAGGTGGCTGTTCGGGCATCGGAACCTTTTTTTCACTAATCTTTGCC
>CAYSRI010000001.1:1491-11303 GCA_964433405.1 uncultured archaeon
CACCTCTTACAACCACAAACCTTGTTATACTCTTCAAGCGCCAGCCTTTCTTCTTCAATGAACCTCCTGTTTCTTGCCATCAGAAGGTCGAAATCAACGAGATGCGCATCAAATTCTGGACCGTCAACGCAGGCAAACTTGGTCTCTCCTCCAACCTCAACCCTGCAACAGCCGCACATTCCCGTTCCGTCTATCATTATCGGATTCAGGCTGACAATCGTCTTTATCCTGTAGGGTCTAGTCGTCTCTGCAACAGCCTTCATCATGGGCACAGGACCGACAGCAACGACAAGATCGAACCTTTTTCCATCATCTATCAGCTTCTTCAGAAGCAAATGAACGAAGCCGTGAAAGCCCTCGGAGCCATCGTCCGTTGCAACGTAGATTTCATCACTGAACTCCGCTATTTCCTTTTTCAGCATCAGCATTTCCTTTGTCCTTGCACCCAGAATCGAAACTACATAATTCCCAGCTTGTTTGAAAGCCCTTACTTCGGGATATATGCATGCTATCCCGACTCCACCTCCAATGCAGGCAACTCTGCCATAGTTTGCAATCTCTGCAGGTCTTCCAAGCGGTCCTGCAACGTCAGCAATATAATCGCCTTCTTTCATTGAGTTTAGTTTCTTTGTAGTCTTTCCGGCTTCCAATACGGCTATCGTTATCGTCCCTTTATCGGGAGAGGCATCTAAAAGTGTTAGCGGTATTCTTTCTCCCTTCTCGTCTATTCTTATCATTACAAACTGTCCAGGTTTGCCCTTCCTTGCAATCAGGGGTGCTTCGATCTCGAATTTCTTAATTGTTGGAGCAAGATCGACTTTTTTAACTATTCGATACATAATGGGGGTGAAGACGTATCATGTTAAATATTTTTTTATTTTACAAAAATTGCCTTGATTTAGCGTTATAAATCGCCCAATTCCTATACTACAAAATCGGCTTTTTATATAATAATGTTACAAAACACACTATAGTATTCCCGAAAGTTTTAATCAAATGCTTCTATTACCTTTTATTGAAGAATAAGAGAGTTAGCGAACGTATTTATATATTCCTTCTGTCATCAGCTCTCCTGCGTAGATCTTGTCTTTCAACTCGTCCCACATGTGAAGAATAAGGCTACTGATTAAGTAAAACCGAAATAAAATAACAGAAGCAATAAAATAACAAAAGCAACTCTTACTCCGAGTTATGGTGTGTACTGTAAATATATGATTAGTATATAAGAAGGCCTTAAATCTTAAATACTTGTAAATCTCTCTTTATATTTGATGAATGTGCAGACCATGGCCATGCTGAGGGATCTGTACCTGTCCAGCATGTTAGTGGCGGCTATCGCCACAACCATAGCCTGTGTGGCGGGCGCGATCATATACTGGATCGTATCAAAAGGGGCCAGACCCACGAAAGTCCTGAAGTGTGCGATCGTGCTCTACGTTCTCATGATAATACCCGGCATCCTGTTCATCATAAACACGATATGGGCGTTCACCTATCCGAGATTCACCATAGAGCAGATTCTGATGTTTGCACTGGCCCTGTTCCTGTTCCAGTACCTGTTCACTCCCGTGCTCGTGACATCAAAAACGAGAAATCCCTACCCTGAAGAAAGATGGCTGTACGATCTGCTCGAAGAGGTAAAGGCGAGAGCGGGCTACAGGAAGAAGGTGAAACTGAAAATAGCCGATTTCAACCTTCCAAACGCCTACGCGGTGAGCAACATCTTCACGAGAACCATAATACTCACCCGCCCCCTGCTGGAAATCCTGACGCCCAATGAGATCAAAGCGGTCATAGCACACGAACTCGGGCACATAAAGAGAAGGGATACAACTTTTGGTCTCCTGCTCTCATCATTTCCGATGTCCGTCTACGCGGTGGGCTTCACGATGATGGCCATAGCAGACATGATACCGAGGCCCAACGAGAGAAGCAATCCCCTGCTCGGGCTCGCAGGAATGTGGGTAGTTGTACAGGCGGCCTTCGCACTCTTCACCTTCTTCGCATATTCCAGAGCAAGAGAGCACCTCGCGGACATCTTTTCTGTGCAAACCACGGGGACGACGGACGTGATAAAAGCTCTTGCAAAGCTTCAGAAGTACATCCATCCCGACATAGCCAGGGGAATTGGCTTTCCCAATCCCAGGAGCCCGTACTACATAATCCCGATGCTCTACGGCGGGCTTTTCGGCTTTGCAGGCTATTTCAGGTGGGCAAGGCCCGTAATGACCCATCCTCCGTATCATGCGAGAAAGTTCATTGTGGAAAGGTACCTGGAAGGCAGGGTAAGGAGGATAAAGGTATCGTAAGTATTTTTTATTTTTTAACGCTGGCCATAAATGGGCGATAAGATTTGTCGTCTTTAAAAAGCTGTAACATCTTTTGTCAAAACGATTGGATGTCCTTTCAAACCTTAAAATGCTGTCCCTCTCTTATTCTTTTCAAAGCTCTTCAAAATTTCAATGGCTTCATCAAGTCGCAGTTTGGATTAAAGTTGTGTTGAAACTGAAAAGCTTCTCTGTCCTCAGCTAAAACAGCGCTTTTGGAAAGAATTCAGCTGAAAAGCTTATATACTACCATAACTCCATATTCTTGGAGGGGCAAAGCGGAAGATCTCGCAACTTTATTCGCCCCGAACGGCCAAAAACGACTGTTCCAGATGTGGAGTGAGGCTGAAGCTCTGAAAGGGGCAGTCCCCGAAAAAACAAAGACTACTACAGATCTATAGGCTTTTTTCGAAGTCCAGCAGGATTCCCTTCTGAACTGGCGATCGACTCCATCCTAATCCTCCTTTTCCCAGATCTCCTGTGATTGATCTCGACCGCTATCCAGTACTTCCCAGGGATGATTCAGCCAAAGATGTCGCCCCTTTGCTTCTCTAATGTTTTTCGATACTACTTTTTTTGATTTTTAGGGGTTTTTCATTTGTCCTCTGATATGCCATTGTTGAACTCGAGAGGAGGACTGAGCTTGATGCGCCCCAAGATCTGCATAGGCTTATGTGGGTTGAACCCCTCGCAAAAAATGTATCTTGAAAACAGACATTGAAATGAATAAGCACAAATCTTTTGAGACTTGAAAAATCCTCATACTCATGGATGCCATTGTACGCAGGAGCGAAGTCGAAGGAGATGCAATTCCTCCACCATCAAAGAGCTATACCCACAGAGCCTTTATCTCCGCATCACTATCGAGAAAAAGCACTGTTTTTAATCCCTTAATCTCAGGAGACACTATAGCAACACTTAAAGCTTGCAAAGGCATAGGAGCTAAATTTATAAAATCTGGCAATTCCTGCAAATTTTACGGGACGGAAGAGATAAAAGGAGGGTACTTCAACTTTGAGAACTCAGGGACTACGCTAAGGATCTTCACCGGTCTCCTTTCACTCTGCAGCGAGTGGAGTACACTTGACGGAGATTCATCACTAAGAACGAGACCCAACAATGAGCTCGTTGTTGCACTGAAAAGGCTTGGAGCCGAAGCAAAAGGAATAGAACAGTTCAGGGCTCCATTTAGGATAAAAGGACCAGTGAAAGGTGGAGAAGTAGCAATAAGAGCCGAAAGCTCCCAGTTTATTTCTTCTCTCCTTTACGTGCTCCCTATTGCTAAGGGTGATAGTAAGCTTGAGATCACCTCCACAAAGTCAAGGCCTTACATTGACATAACTTTAGATGTTCTTGAAAAGTCGGGTATAAATATTGAAAAGAGAGGAGACATTTTTGAGATCAAAGGGGAACAGGAATTCAGGATGAGAGATTTCTCAGTTCCCTCTGATTTCTCTTCGGCAAGCTACCTAATAGCGGCTGGAATACTGGCAGGAGAAGTGAGAGTTTTGAATGCCTTTGATTCCAAACAAGGAGACAAGAAGATCGTTGAAATCTGTAGGGAGATGGGTGCTGATGTGAGGTGGGAAAAGGAAAAGGGAATCTTAGTTGCAAGGAAATCTGAGCTCTCAGCAGTAAGCTTCGACGCAGGCGACACACCTGATCTTGTTCCGACGATCGCTATTCTATGCGCAACAGCGGAAGGTGTAAGCGAGATTTACAATGCAGAGCATCTCCGAATAAAGGAAATAGACAGAATTTCAGGAATATGCAATAATCTGAGAGCTCTTGGAGTTGAGGCTGAGGAGAGAAGGGACGGGATGAAGATAAAGGGACGTAAAGGAGAATTCAGAGGAACAGTAGACTCTTTTGGAGACCATAGAATGGCTCTAGCCTTTTCCTTGCTCGGATTGCTTGGTGAGGTCAGATGTAAAAATGCTGAGGCCGTTTCCGTTTCCTACCCTAATTTCTTCGATGATCTAAAAAAGCTCGGTGCAAGAGTTGAAATTGCATAGAGAAGAATATGTGAACTACCCCTAGCTTAAGCGAGGTATAACCAGCGACATATCTCAAGCTGTTCTTTTAACCCTAGCTTCAATTGTTTTTATGGATAAATGCGGAATTTTTAGCTAATCAGCCTTCTTTAACTTTGCGATTCATGAAACTTCTGTGAAAATCTACTCCCGCTTTTTTCTCCTGTAGCCTTTAGTAAAGAAACTTAGCAGCCACAAATAGGTAAAAACAGAAAATCTGCGCGGACCGGGATTTGAACCCGGGCTAACGGCTCGGAAAGCCGTTGTCCTACCACTAGACTATCCGCGCTCAAATACTGTGAATGCTTAAGCTTAAAATTTTTTCGAACCCGTAATTTGACAAACGAAAAATAAAAATAATCTTTTGAAAATTGAATCCTAATGAGAAACATGGTTGGTAAGATACACGGGTCCGCAAGTTCATTCGAATTCGATTTCATTGTCACAAACTCAAAGGCTGTAAAAAGGGGAGACTACATCAAGGTCTGGAACGAAAAAGACGGATGGGTTCTTGCACAGGTTGCGGAGATACTTGCGGTTGACAATCCAAAGCTCTCAGAGCTGTACAAATCAAAGGAAGTTCTGATTGCCAAGGCCAGAGTTCTAGGGAAGAGGGAAGATGGAAAGCTAAAAATTCCCTCGAGCCCCTTCATACCCGGGGACAGCGTTTACACAGCTGAAGACAGCCTGATTGCCGAGACCCTCGGTTTTGCTGAAGATGGAATCTACATAGGACTGCTTGGAGATACGGGTGTGAAAGTTAAGCTGAATCCGAACACTCTGGTTCAAAAACATGTCTGCATACTTGCAAGAACAGGAAGTGGGAAAAGTTACACAGCCGGAGTCATAATCGAAGAGCTACTTGAAAGAAACATTCCTCTCCTAATAATAGACCCTCACGGAGAATACGTGTCGATGAAAAGGCCTGGAAAGTTCGGAGATAACGAGTTCGACGTGGAACCGAGGAGCTACGCTGAAAAAATTGTTGTCTATGCTCCTCCAACCTCCCCTTTTATCGATTCGGCAGACAAAGAACTTTCTCTAGATGGAATAAACCTAACAGCCGAGGAACTGATCGAGTTAAGCGGTTTGAGAAGTCCCACTGCCCAGGCACTTCTCTACCAAGCTCTAAGAAAACTAAAGGATTATACGATAGCCGAGATTATCGAAGAGGTCGAGAACATAAAGCACAGCGGAAAATGGACCCTTATCGGCGCCTTATCAAAAATCGAGAATTCCGGACTATTCAAGCAAAAGCCAACCGATCCGAGAGCGCTGCTTGTCAGAGGAAAGGCTAGCTTGATAGATCTGCGCGGTATCGAACCCGCGTATCAGAACCTGATCGTTTCCAGAGTTATTTCAAAGCTTTTTGAGCTCAGAAAGAAGGGAGAAGTTGAGCCGGGGATGATCGTGGTTGAGGAGGCCCACAACTTCGCCCCTGAGAGGGAGAAGACTGTAGCAACAAATATCCTTAGAACTGTTGCCAGCGAAGGTAGGAAGTTTGGCCTTGGTCTGATGGTTATAAC
Source organism: uncultured archaeon (assembly GCA_964433405.1). Classification (GTDB taxonomy): domain Archaea; phylum Halobacteriota; class Archaeoglobi; order Archaeoglobales; family Archaeoglobaceae; genus WYZ-LMO2. Next base: position 7,378 of record CAYSRI010000001.1, read on the forward strand.
CCAGAGACCCGCAAGAATAGACAAGAACGTCATAAGCCAGTGCAACACGCAGATAATCCTGAAAGTAACCAATCCAAACGATATAAACGCCATAAAGAAGGGGATCGAGGGGATAACTGCAGAAATAGTTGAGGAGATCAAGAGACTTCCCACAGGTACAGCTGTGGTGGTCAGCCCGGAACTTGAAGTTCCCGTTATAGTGCGCATAAGGATAAGGAAGAGTATGCACAGCGAGGCGACGAGTATTACAAAGGAGGAAAAGCCGCAGGAGGATGAAAAGAGGGAAGAAAAAAAGGAAGAGAAAAAGGGATTTTTGCAGAAGTTTTTTAGAGGTCGCAGATCCTGAGCGCGACGCTACCAACCTTTGCAAAGAAATCCTCAAAATTTCCCTTTTCAATTTTCTGCCTTCTGAATTCGCCTGAAAACTCGAATTCATCTAAAATCATGTCTGCAACATTCACTCCGTAAGCTCTTTCGAATGCTATCACAGGAGTCGTAATCCTGGCATTTATCTCAATGACGTACGGCTGATCCCAATAAACCAAATCCACACCGACGTAGCCGTGGAGACCATTGATGGCTTCTGCCGCTCCAATTGCCTCGTTGCAGACCTCAAACGCAGTTCGATGATCGACTCTCGCCGGAACCACGGCTCCCTTGTATCTAAAATTCTCGAGAATCTGCTCGTTCACACTTACAACATCGATATCATCCCCAACGATCAAGCTAACGCTCAGGGGAATTCCCGGAATGAATTCCTGGGCGATAAAACCCTCCTTAACCTCTTCAGAAAATCCTATTCCCTCACCGGCGCAGGAAACCCTGGGTTTTACGATGAATTTCTCCCCAATAGGCTTTTTCGAAGTTATTGGAACCGAAACCTTTCCCCTGAGCTTCTTGTAAAGTCTCCACTTATCAGATGCGATCTCGATGGCTCTAGCTGATGATCCAAGGTTTTCAGCGTATTTTTCTGCTTTTCTCGTTAGATTCAGCAGAAGAAGGTCGTCCTCAGGTGCTACGATTAGGAAACTATCACATTTCTCCAACCAGCTGTCTATTTCCTCTATTCTTCCTATTGGAAGCCCTAAATACCCGAATTCGTCTCTCACAAAACTGTAAACCTCGCAATGCTTTCTAAAACCGCTGTAAAGAGTTTTAAACATCGAAAGACCTTCAACAGCAATGGAATCCTCTACTTTCCCGCCGCATGTGGCATATTCGAAAAGAAAAAGTTTCATACTTCGAGAATGTCCTTCTCTTCCTCTTCCTCTTCGTTTAAGATAATGGCTATATCTGCAGAATTCTTAAGAGCTGTGGAAAAACCCGGTTCGGCCCCAACAATTATAGTCTCCTTTCCCATCTCCATAGCCTTCATAAGCACGGCCTTGAAATCAGCATCCCTAGTTACAAGGGCAATCACATCAATGGATTCGTTGTAAATGAGCTCCATAGCTTCAACAGCCATTCTGACGTCAACATCGCCAGAAGTTACCACTGGCTCGAAACCCTGATTTTCTATCGCCTCTACGAGTTTGTCAGTAGCGTATTGGTTGAGAAAGACCTTAGCAATCTTTATATCACCGTATTCCGCCAAAAGATCTCTTATTTCTTTAAGGTTGGTATTAAATTCCTTCCTGAGCATGTTCGGGCCATCGACCAGAACACCTATTTTTTTGGCCGAAGCCGATTTTCTCTTGGAAAGATACTCCTTTATTTTCTGAATTTTTGAGCTTTTCATTCTACATAGCTGAGATTAGAAAGTTTAAAAACCTTATGATGACCATTTTTAATAATATAAGCATATATTCCTCAGAAACCTAAAAACCATCGTTTTAGATAAATGGCTAAATGCAAAAAAATTTATATACTCAATAGTATATCTAAGAAATATCCGAGGTGAAAGACGATGGTTGAAGAACTCTCCGAAACTGATGAGAAGGTTGTTTCCCTGCTAGCTGAGGCTGGACTCAACAGAAACATAGCAAAGGTTGTTGTTTTCCTTTCAAAAGCAGGAGAAGCCGTCTCAAGAGAAATAGAGAGGGCAGCAAATCTCAGACAGCCTGAAGTCAGTCTTGCAATGAAAGAGCTTAAGGAATGGGGATGGGTGAAGGAGAGAGAACTGAAGAAGAAGGGCAAGGGAAGACCGCTAAAGAGCTACAAGATGACCAGGGATCTCAAGGATATAGCGATGGAGATCATTCAGAAGAAAAGAGAGGAAATAAAGAAAATCGAAAAAGATCTGGAAGAACTGGAAAAGTTCGTTTCGGCTAAGTAATGTTCTTTGACACCATTTTTGGAAGGAACTTCGGAAGGGTACATCTTAGCAGTGCCATAGTAGTCTGCCACGGATTTCCGTACGAGCCCGGATCGGTAGTGGATAAAGGGTACAGTGGACTGGCAGAATTTTTCTCCCACATATCCCCAACAGTTGTTTTCGATTTCTCTGGTTGCGGAAACAGCAGGGGAAAATTCGGTCTCGATTACTGGGTTGAAGATCTCAGGAGGATTGCAGAGAAATTCAAGAGAGTTTCGATAATAGGTTACAGCATGGGCGGACTTGTCGCGATAAGAACGTCGGCAGAACTCGATAATTTGGATAAACTCATCTCAATATCCGCCCCGCTTCCAGAGATTTTCAGCGAGGAAAGGCTTGAGTTGATGTTCGAGAATGCCTCAAGAATCATGAGAACCGGAAGCTTTGAGGAATTCAGAAGAGAAATGGAAAATATAATGGAACTCGACCTTAGGAGATACGCTAGGCAGGTTAAGGGTCAGAAACTAGTTGTTCATGGAACGAAGGATGAAGTTGTTCCCTTTGAGTGCGGAGAAGCAATTTACCGTGAGTTCGAAGAACCAAAATACTTCATCAGGGTGATAAACGGGGACCACTTTTTGAGGAGAAGTCCGAAGGTAATGTCAATTGTGGCAGAATGGCTTGAGGGGAAAATAAAGGAGAAGGAGATCAAACTTAGCCTTTGAGCATTTCTAGTATTGATAGAATATCTGACTTCACACTCTCGATATCCTTTGTCCCGTCCACCTCGTAAAGTATTCCCTTCTTCCTGTAATAATCGATCAGCGGCTGTGTACTCTTTCTATAAACCGCAAACCTCTGTCTCACAACTTCTTCTCTGTCATCATCTCTCTGGTAAAGCTCGCCACCGCATTTGTCGCAGATTCCGGGTTTCTTCGGAGGATCGTATATCAGGTGATATATCGCCCCGCACTTCCTGCATATTCTCCTGTTAACGATCCTCCTGACGATTTCTTCCTCAGGAACGCTTATGTTGATTACTGCATCGATTTTCTTTCCCATTTCCGTCATGATTCTGTCCAGAGCTTCTGCCTGGGCTATTGTTCTCGGAAATCCATCCAGAATGAATCCTCTCTCACAGTCTTTCTGCCTGAGCCTTTCCTTAACAATTCCGATCACGATATCGTCCGGCACGAGCTTACCCCGGTTCATAAACTCTTTGGCCTTTTTTCCTAACTCCGTTCCTTTGGCAACGGCTTCTCTGAGCATGTCCCCGGTAGATATCTGTGGAATTCCGTATTTTTCCACTATGAACTTTGCTTGGGTTCCCTTCCCTGCTCCGGGTGCCCCCAAAAGAATCAGGTTCATGGATTACTGGAATTCAGATGAAATTTAAAATCTTTTCCAGTAATGTTTGCTGTCTAAGATCCTCCTCGTCTACATTTCCTTCGCTTTCAAGTATCTAAAAAGTTCTCTGTATGTTGAGGGAAAGCCCAGTTTCTTTCTTGCAATTGATTATGTGATCTTCACAGCCGAAAGCTAAGCTTAACTGTTTCTATGGCATATAATTAATAAAGTTTGCAGTAAGTGAAAGCAGTTTTTAACCCCTTTAGAGCTTCTTTTTCAGCCTGAATTATAAGAACGCGGACAATTTCATTCCTTGCTGCTGTTA
>CAYSRI010000001.1:11313-17500 GCA_964433405.1 uncultured archaeon
AGCATGCCAGTCATACTGTCCAACAGTAAATCAAGATATCTCTTTCGACCTCTGAAGCCATAAGCAAGCTTTTAAACTCTATGAGAGCCGAATAACCATTTTAGGTTGTTTTTTGGAAAGAAATGGGCTCGGAGGGATTCGAACCCTCGACCTCCGCCGTGTGAAGGCGACGTCATAACCGCTAGACCACGAGCCCTAAAGTTCCTAAGCTTCTTTGTTTTTATCCCTTTCTCTAAAATGAGCTACCCTCAATTACGCATGGAGCTTCACGTTTCAACATAGAAAACTTCTCCTAGACCATCTTCCTGTAAGGAACCACGAAAGCTTCTCTCTAAAGGCAAGCCGTAAGCTTCGTTCAGCTTGGCTTCACCTTTCTTCGAGGAATAGACGCGGACTTAGCACTTACAGGAGGTAACTAACTTTCTCTCACTCAAGCGTTTAGATCTCTGTCCGCTTCCTAATAGCAAAAATTGAGCAGTAAACCTATACAAAGTTTTACTCCCGCTCATCTTTCTTGCTTATCCCCATTTCATAAGTAGCAGCAACTTAAGTTAAAAAAGATCCTTAGTCGGGCTAAAAAAGGAGAGTCTCTACAATATTTTTAACGGATTTAAAGGCAGGAGAGTCTTTCAAATCGGTTAAAGGTCTTCCTTCTACATCGAACCTGAAAACGTTCTCATCTTCTGGGATCAAGAAAACGAAGTCGAAGCTATCGGCTTCAATGTCTAACTGACTCCTAACCCTGTTGACCACGAGCGCGCACTTCCTGAATTTTACCGCTCTATCGGCAACCGCCTTTATCTGATTAGCAACCTGAAATCCCTTTATGGTTGAATCAGTTACAACCAGGAGAAATTCCACATTTCTCATCACCTTCCTGTTTATCTGCTCTATCCCCGCCTCCCCGTCGATTATGACGTAGTCAAAGGATCCCGATACTATCTCTATCGCTTCTCTGAGCATAGAATTCAGCTGGCAGTAGCATCCCTCATCCTCGGGCCTTCCCATGGCCAGAAATGAAAATTTCTCGCTCTCATAAAGGGCCTCGAGAAGCTTGTAGTCAATAGAGCTTGCGATTTCAACTTTGTCGTACTTTTCCCTTATTAAATTTGCAATCTCGTTTCTAACGTCTTCAAGCGTCTTTTCTACTCTTATTCCGAGCGAGATTGAAAGTCCTCCTGCTGGATCCGCGTCAATGGCCAGTACCTTCCCCTTTTCTGATAGTATGCTCACCAAAAAGGCAGAAATAGTCGTTTTTCCGACGCCACCCTTACCTACGACCGCGACCTTCATACCCTTTTCATCCTGTCCCTTATCATCTTTAGTTCTGGAATCTCGCTGCAAACATCCCTGTAATCGCATTCATCGCAGTTAAGCAGCTTTTCTTCGTGCATCTTAATCAATGCGTCTGTTATTTTCTTCGCCCTGAGAAAAGCATCTTCCAAGGCATCCATACCTTTTCTTGAAGTAAGAATGATCACGTCCGTAGCCCTTACAAATTCAAAGGAATTCATTGCCTCATTTACCGCCCTCGCAAGAACTCCAAGACTAAAGCCCTCCTCACTGGCTCTCCTAGCCACTCTGAGCCAGACCTTCAGCTGACTTGGCAAGCTTCTGATCGTCACTCCAGAAAGATTCAGGTTATAAAATGCATCTCTGAGTGCTCTGAAACATTCGTATTTTTCTAGGCCGTTCCATACGACGTCGCAGATCACAATAACGGCGAGAGTTCCGTCCGATTCCTTTGAAAGGTAAATTCTGTTTTCAGCACTACCCCACAAGATCAGAAGAGCTGAATTCTGCTTTCCAAGCTCATAGGCCAGTTCTCCTCTGGTTACTACATCCCTGCCCCTAGACCAGATCCTGAAAGATTGTGGAAGGTATTCTTGGATTTCTCCACTTCTCAATCCATTCCGGGTGTAGTTTCTTATTTTATCTATGACTTCCTCAAACATTCAGAGTTCTCCTGCCACTATTCCGGCTCCTATTGCAGCTGCAAGCTGTGGATTCGGGAATTTCACATAATCTCCGCCTATAGTCCTCCTTATCCTCTCAGTAATGCTAGTAAAATTCGCAACACCCCCTGTTATAGTGTATCTGCCGCTTATCTCCAGCTTTTTTACCTGCGAGACAACTATTTTGGCGACGGCATCGCAAACTGCTGCAATTATGTTTTCCCTGCTTTCCCCATCGTTTACGTACGATATAACCTCGCTCTCAGCAAAAACAGCGCACTGTGATGTTATCGAAAGCTTCTTATTAGATCTAAACGCGAAATTGTCCAAATCCTGAATTTCGATCCCAAGAGCAGAGTTCATGACTTCCAGAAACTTCCCGCTACCACTAGCGCATTTGTCGTTCTTTAAGTAGTCTATCACGTTTCCATCCTCGTCAACGGATATAGCTGTAATGCTCTGCGCTCCTATGTCTATCACGTAATCCGCATTTACAACGTCTCTTCCGGCAATTGCGAGACAGACCACATCATCTTCCCTTGCATCGGCAAATTCAACTAATTCAGCGCCGTTCCCAGTAGCGCAGCAGAGCTTGTAGTCCCCAATTTCCCTAGCAATTGATTCCAGAACAGGCTTCATATTCCCTGCAGTCTCCTTTATGGCGAATTTGTCAATTTTGCCGTTCCATAGGACCGCTTTCGTAAACCTTGTACCTGCATCTATTCCTAGGAACATCATTCACCTCCATACTTCTCCTTTGCAAAAATTGCGGCTCCTAGAGCACCGATTATCTGTGGATCCATGCCCAATTCTAGGAATTTCAGGTTAAGGATCTTTTCAAGTTCTCTCTTCACACCTCTGTTTTTGGCAACCCCTCCCGTTAATGCCGCCTCTCTCTCCACCCCTACTCTCCTTGCCAGATAGTATATCCTCTGAGCCATCGACCTGTTTACTCCCGCGGCTATTTCCTCCCTCGGAACTCCACGCTGAAGGAAGTGAAGAACCTCTGTTTCCGCAAAAATGCTGCACCTCGCCGTAATCTCAACAGGGTTTTTAGCAATGAAAGTCATATCTCCGAGTTCCTCGAGCTTTATACCCAAAGCCTTTGCCTGTATCTCTAGAAACCTGCCAGTCCCGGCGGCGCATTTGTCGTTCATCACGAAGTTTACCAGCCTTCCCTTTTCGTCTATCCTTATAACCTTCGCATCCTGCCCTCCGATGTCTATAACTGTCCTGACCGACGGATTAAGCCAGTATGCCCCTCTAGCATGACAACTTATCTCGCTAACATGCTCCCTAGCATAACCCGCCTCCACAAGCTTTTCTCTGCCGTATCCGGTGGCAAAGATTATCACATCGTCCTTTTTCAGCCCCATTTCCTCCAAAAGGTCGCCCATAACCTTTTTAGCCGATTCTATTGGATTTGGAAGGACCCGCATATTCTTCCATCCTATAACCTTGCCATTCTCCAAAATAACAGCCTGCGCAGTAAGGGAACCGACATCTGTGCCGCCAAAAAGCATTCGATCACCTCCTCCTCTTCCTCTTTCCTTTCACAACAACATCGTTAACAAAGTTCAGAATCATCTCCTGAAGAACGCTTACTGGCGTAATCCTTCTATTCCAGCAGTCTCCATCCAGTTTAAGAACAGGTATCCCCTTTTTGGTCATTCCATCGCGCAGAATTCTGAAAACAGCCTGCGACTGCTTGCATGCATGATGACCGCAGTAAATTGCGCAGTTTGCCTTAAGATCCTCGGCTAAATATATGAAATCCTCTGTCCATTTGAGGCCCATGTTGTCCGCAGACATCTGCCTTGTCATCCCGTAATCCCAAGCCGTTTTCATTATTGCCTCAAGCGCATCTTCTTTGTCGAAGACTTCGTAAATCTGGGGAAAACCTCCAGAGTTCAGAATGTCCGTAAGATACGTTATGCCGTTGTTCTCCATCCATATCCAGGTATCATGGAGGTCCACGTAGTACCCAGTGTAAACCCAGATAGATCTAGCAATTTCTCTCTCTGCGGGATACTCTCCCTTTTTTCGCCTTTTTTCAGCAACATCGAGTAATTTTTCGAACATCGATACAGCTTCATCCCTTCCCCACATTGTAAATCGGGTTCCGCAGCTGAAAAGGGTGAACATGTTGGGAACTGGACAGGGAGAGAATTTTTTAAGTTCGTGAAGCTCCCAGTAAAGCTCCGTGCAATTGTTTCCATTCTCGACAACCTTGATGAGCCTATCCTCGTCGATTTTTTCTCCAACGAAATTTTCCAGCTCTTCAACCATTTTTAGGAAAAGTCTTTTATAAAGCTGGTAGTCTGAAACACCCTCGCCTGTTTTGTCCACCATGAACTCCGGAATCTTCAGATATTCCGCAACAAATTCGTGAATCTTTGAGTTTGCGTCGCATGAACCAGGACACGCGGAGATCATCGCATCTGGAGCCAATTCGAGCCCCTTCAGCGCCATCAGCATCGAACTGAGTGCCGTTGTGTTTGCCGAACAAACGTAGTCAGGAATACCTAAGGAGATAGCATAATCCCAGTAAGGCTCGCCTTCGCCCTGAAGGGCTAAGGATCCGATCGTACTCATCATTTCGGTTGTCAGTGGAACAGCGTTCTCAAATGCGTGAACCAGCTCGGGAGGAAAGTTAAAAGGGATAAGTATAACCTTCTTACCATCATCTTTTGCCCCAATCGCCTCATTAACGTGTTTGGATAGCACATTCTGAAGGAAAAACAGACCGGCACCGTAATGCCTCTTATCGAGAAAAGAAAGGATAGTGTGCCCCTGAACATCGCCCAGAAATCCAACAAGTCCTTCAAGCTCGCTTTTTGTGAAATTTTCGATTCTCTCGATCGTCGTTAAGATCTGCGAACCCCTCCTGATTATACCCGAAATTTCGGGCAATTCTTCACCTCTTTGCTCTTCTTTTCCTTTTTGCCACGACGTTCTCAACAAAGTCCAGAATCATTTCCTGAACGACGCTGATCGGGGTTATTCTCCGATTCCAGCAGTCTCCATCCAATCTCAGAACCGGAATCCCCTTCTTGGAAAGCTCATCTCTGAGAATCCTGAAAACGCTCTGGGACTGCTTGCAAGCATGGTGACCGCTGTAAATCGCGCAGTTAGCGTTAAGCTCCCTGATCATATAAACTGCATCCTCAACCCATCTCAGACCCATGTTTTCTGCACCCATCTGCCTGGTCATCGCATAGTTCCATGCAGTGGCTGCGAGGGCATCAATAGCCTCTTCTTTCGTCTCTGCTTTGTATGAATCCCTGAGCATCTGGCAATTGAGCAGATCATTTAGGTAGCTTATTCCGTTGTCCTCCAGCCAGAGCCAGAACTCAAACAGATCTATGTAATAGCCCGTATAAACCCAGAAGCTCCTTGCAATTTCCCTCTCTGCGGGATATTCTCCCTTTCTTCGCCTTTTTTCAGCAACCTCGAGTAATTTTTCGAACATCGACACAGCTTCATCCCTTCCCCACATTGTAAAGCGGGTTCCATAGCTCATAAGCGTGAATAGGTTAGGTACAGGACACGGTGAGAGTTTCTTGAGTTCAAACAATTCCCAAAATAGCTCGCTGGCCTCATTCGCTTTCTCAAGCGTTTTAATCATCCTGTCTTCGTCCGCCTCCCCCAGTTCTTTTTCCAGCTTCAAGAACATCTGGTGGAAAAGTCTTCTGTAAAGCTCGAAATCCCTTGAAGATTCTCCGGTTTTGTCCAGAATAATTTCTGGAATGCCAAGATACTCAGAAACAAACTCATGAATCTTTGAATTCGCATCACACCCACCAGGAGCCGCTGAGATCATTATATCTGGCGAAAACTCATTGCCATCCTTTGACAGCAGTACCGAGCCCAGCGCGATTGTATTCGCTGAACATACAAAATCTGGGAGTCCCAAGGAGACTGCATAGTCCCAGTAGGGTTCCCCCTGATGTGCCAGAGCATTAACGCCTATTGTTGTAACCACCTCAGTTGTATAGGGCACCGCATTCTCAAACAAATTTATGACTTCGGGAGGAAAATTAAAAGGAATCATTACGACCTTTTTGCCTTTTTCCCTAGCTTCCACGGCCTCTATAATGTGCCCTCCGAGTATATCCTGTAAGAACTTCAGTCCTGCACCATCATGCCTTTTGTCCAAAAAACTCCTGAGGGTGTGATCCTGTTCCCTTACGAAGAGACTCAACAGTCCGCTGATCTCTTTAGTAGTGTAG
>CAYSRI010000001.1:17525-35389 GCA_964433405.1 uncultured archaeon
TTTGATAGTTTTTAAAATTTGGTAGCTTCTCAATACCAACCCGTTCCTAACTTCGGCCAACAATATCACCTCCCCAGTCTCTCCATAAATGCCTGCACTCTTGTCTTTATCCTGCCGATGTCGGCCGAAGAGGCGTACTCTTTTTCAAGTACCAGTACTGGAATGCCCTCTCTTTCCAGATCCATTCTCAGCTTTGCATTTTCTATTCCAAATAAATCGCAGAACTTGTTATGGGTTAAAATCACTCCGTCAGCTCCAGATATTTCGAACATCTGTTTAACGAAGTTCTTTCTGAAGTTATACTCTCCAAACATCCTTGCACAGATCTTTAGGTTTTCAAGGTACTTTTTCGCGAGAAAAGTGTATACTTCGCCACCGTCATAGGTTTTCATGTTCCAGAATTCTCCACAACCAAAACACGTGGTCTCTGCAACTATCAGAGCACCCATCTCCTCTATTTTCCTCAGAAGTTCGAATTCGTCAAGAGGACTGCCTGCAAGAACGAACTTTGCCCTAGGATCTATTTTCCTTCCTTCTTCCATTACCTCCGAAAGTATCCTTTCAAAGACGGTAGAAGGGACCGATTCCCTAACTACGCTCAGTGCAATTGCCTCGCTTCCGTAAAAGTTGGGTTTATTGAATCTCCTCGCACTGAAAGCTTTCATTTTTTCATTTATTCTGTCCTGCAGTTCTATCTGCTCCGCAATGCTGTCCTCTGAAATCTCGATTCCAAAATTTTTCTCCAAAAAGCTCTTTAAATTCTTTATTTCCTCTGCAAAGAATTTCAAGGTATCCTCGTTCACCAAATGCGGAACCTTGAAGTAGTACATGAACTTGGCCTTTCCCGCGTGGAGTATTTCATCGAAAGTGCCCATCCAGTGGTCACATCCCCTAACCCTTATGATTCCATCAAGGAAATCGTAGCTGCCGTTCAAAATGAGCTCCAAACAGCTTCTGCACAGACTGCAGTTATATCTTGAAAGATAGGAATCCGCATTGGAGGTGTCTGGATTGCTGTTTCCCCTGAGTCTAAATGGAAGAATTTTACCGGCTTCTGAAACTTCTCTTGGCAATGCTATGCACGCATGACCGACAACAAAGCCTCCGTCCGCCCTCCATTCCTTAACGTATTCATTCTCCAATGAATTCGCTATGGCAAAAACCCTATCGAGAGTCATATTTTTACCCCTCTCTTCTGGACAAAATGCCCCCAAAAGCCTGAATCAGTGGAATTGCAATGGCGGAAAGTATTTGGGGATTCGAAGCGATGACATCCATCAAAGACTTAATAAGGTTGTTTAACATTTTTTCGAGCTCTTTTTTGTCCGAAGCAGCGATTACGGAGTTTATAAGATTTGAAATAGCCTTTGGATCGCTCTCCAAAACCGCGTTTATGAGTTTTGCAATCCCAGTCAATATTTCACCGATCCGCTTTGTGTCCATCTCACTGATCAGAGAAGTCATGATCTGGGCCGAAAGATCTGGTGGAAGTTCGTTGAATTTCGAGAGGGCCTTGGAAGTCAATCCCGAGAAAGTGTTAACGGCGGCAGGCAGCAAGGGTGCCAAGACCATCATATTCATGGGGTTTTTCCACAGCGCGGCATTCAGACCGTCAGTCAAATCATTGAAATCCTCGAAAAATGCGTTGATGGCCTTTACAATCTCTTCGAGGTTCATCGAATTCACCAACCTCTCCATTGCCGCTTCCTAGTATGTAGTTCCCCTCATGAACTTTGTTTACAATTGAAGAAACTGCGCTGACTGTTTTTCCAAACTGCTCAAGATTGAGCCTGCTGATCGTTTCGAAAAGTACATTTGCCAGAACTTCCGCTGGCATTTCAATGCGGCCAAGCGCGTCATTGGCAATTGCCACACTTGCGTTCAGCACAGGCGGGATGACCGAGACTAGATTCCCCACCTTGACCGGGTTACCAAAAATCTTCTTGTTAATAACCTCGAATGTTCCATAGGTGCAGAATGCAGAATCTTCGATAAATTTTCTCAGCTTTCCGAAGTCCAAGCTGTCTATGAACTCCCCGATCTTATCTCCTCCGATTTCCGCAACCAGCTTCGGATGCTGCCTTCTTAGCCTTTCCATCTGATCGAAAAAGTTGTTAACGGCGTTTGCAGCATAGGCCGCCTTGAAATCTCTTGTGACTCCTTTTAAAAGCCCAAAAACAGCTTCATCTGAAAAATTAGATATGTATGAATTCACACCACCCAACACACCAAATGCTGCATTTGCGCTTCTTGGCAGCAAGCTGAATAGGGTGACTGTAAACTCCAGATCCCTGCCCAGAGTTTCCCTAACTCCCTTCTCAACTTTTACTGGATCAAAGAACTCGTTTGCCACTCTCCTTACAAAATCCTTATACAGCACGGATCCCCCAAGCACCTTAAAAATTTCGAAAAACATGTCTGCCACAAAACCACCTCACAGCTGTTTACAGTCATAAAAATACCTAGCAACATCCATCTGGCACAACTGCCTTCCACCCATCCAGAGCTGTATTATCTTAACGTCCCTCCAGTGCTTCTCCACATCGTAGTTCCTGTCTATGCCGTAGTGAGCAAGCAAATCCATCGCCCTTTCAGCAACCCTGCAGCAGGCATCGCAAACTTTTAGCTTAATGGCTCTTCCCCTGGCTATCGTCTCGGCCGAAAATCTATCGCCGTAATAATCTGGTCTGTCAAGCATTCTTGCATACGTATAAACAGCGGCTCTGCTGATCTCGATCTCCGCTGCGATGTCTGCTAGGACAGCTGCTACAGCTGTGTTCTCCTTAAGGGGCCTGCCTCTGTATTTCAGCTCGCTGCATTTTTCGAAAAGTATTTCGTATATGTTCTCCATAGCTCCTAGTGCCATTCCCGCGCTCCCGAGACAACCAGTGGAAATTATTATTCTGAAATACCTCGCATCCAATCCCTCTCCCCATGCTCTGTAATGTTTCGGAACTCTTACGTTTTCAAACCATATGTCGGAGTTCTTGTCTGCAGCCATTCCAGCCTTTCTATATGGCTCTCCCTGCTTAACCCCTGGGAGATCCGCTGGAACGTATATGTAGGCGAAGTTTCTCTCATCGGGAACGCCTGGATTTGTCGTGCAGACAACACCGAACAAGTCTGCAACTCCACCACTGTTTGTCGGCCAGAGCTTGTGGCCGTTTATAACCCATTCGTCCCCATCAAGCTTTGCAGTCGTTCTTATAGTTTTACCCTTCAGCTCATCGAGGTTCTCAATGTCTGAACCCCCTTGCGGTTCAGTCATCGCATTTGCAGCCATCGTTAACTTCTTTCTCATAAAAAGCGGCGCGAATTCGGCACAGAGATCATAGTTGATGTGAGGTTTTACGGCAATGACAAAAATAGGCCACAATGTTACGCCCACCGAAACTGCAATCCCTGTATCGTATCTTCCGATTTCTTCCATAACCCTCGCGCAGATTGAACCGAAATAATCCGAACTACCCAAACCCCACCCTCCAAACTCCTCGGGCCAAACTGCGGTCTGGATGCCGTAGTCAACCATAAGCTTTTCCAGAGCCGGCTCTATTGTCCTGTGTTCTTTCCAGTCTTCATCGAAATTCCTCCTGTGAGGAATCACGTATTTGTCGCCCCAATCCCTGATTATTTCGGCCATGTACCTTTCTAAGGGAGATTCGAATTCCCTAATCCTTGCAAACTCCAAAAATACCACCCCCTTACCACAGCTTAGAGCCAAAGTAATTGGCTGAGAGTTCCAGAAGCAGGTGACTGGGATTCAAGAGAGTCCGGATGCTCTTTGTATCCCTCCACTGCTTCTCCAAAAGCCCTTCCCTTGCATAACCCTGGGAGGCCATGAGCTCCATAGCTCTGTCTGCGGAATTGAATGCAGAGTCCGAGCATTTCAGGGCTGATACAATAGAGAACGCGTAGACTTCCTCATCGTCCCTATCTTCAAGCATAATTTTGGCCAGCATCTGCACAACTGCTTTTGCCTCCAATGCCTCGCGAATGACGGTTCCAATAACCGCAGCATCGACTGTGTTGTCTCTGAGCGGTTTTCCTCTGATAGTTCTCTTTTCAGCCCATTCTCTGAGTATCCTACAGGAATCGTAAGCGGATCCAACACAAAGAGCAGAAAGGCAGAGGTTCAGATAAGTGTAAAGCTTTTTCCAGGCATCGCCTGTTAAAATTCTAGTCTTATCTATCTCAGCATTTATCTTGACATCGCAATTTTTACTTGCAACCAGTCCTGCGCTCTTTATCTGTTCGCCCCTTTCAACATTCTCGGCATCTACAAAAGCCACTGAAATTCCATTGTAATTGCAGAACACGGCAAAAATGTCTGCATCGTAGCCTGAGTTTAAAGGTCTACCAAAACCCTTCAACTTTACTTTGTCTCCAACAGCCACGGTTTTAGCAAGTTCAAAGCCTTTGAAATCGCTCTTTCCGAACTGCGGAGGAAAAACCGCGATCTTGCACAGTCCTGCGGACAGTTTATCAGATAGGTAGTCAAAAACTTCAGTTTCTATCGATGAAACGGACGCCGAAATCAAAGCCGAGAGCACAAAACCAATTCCTGCATCGGCCTTTCCGATCTCTTCAAAGCTCCTCAATAAAACTGCTGGAAGATCCTCTGAACTTATTCCCGCTCCACCCTTTGATTCTGGCACGACGAGCTTCTGCATTCCTATGTCAAGAAAGAGCTTCTTTAGAGCCTTATCCACAATTTCAATCTCGTCGTCGATCTGGGCCCTGTAGGGGATAACTTCTTTCTCAGCCCATTCATGTACACTTTTGGCCAGCATTTCAGCCACGTCATTCCCAAGTTCGGAAATATTCGCAAACTCCAGTTTCATCATCATTAGTTCTTATATCAACATTCATAAAATCATTTTGTAAAATCATGTAACTTTCTTGCACATACCTTAAATGAACATGCACAAATATTTTAAATCCTGTCTAGATGGTTTGATCATGAAGAAAAGGTTGCACACAACCATTAGTGAGGAAGCATGGAAGATTATTGAGAGATACCTCTCTGAGTACGGAAAGATTAACGCGCTGATAGAAGAGGCTCTAGTAGCATTTGATAGGCTAAAAAAGGGCAATTTTGAGGGCCAATGCAATCTCATCGAGATCATGGAAGAAGCTAACCTTGTTGCCTTCAATGCAAAAACCGTTGAGCTGGTTGTTTCCGGAGAAGTTGAGAAGGCTTTGTGCGACAATGAGCTTGAGATAATTGTAAGGAGAATCTACAAAAGACCGATTTCAGAGATAACGTTGCTTGAAGCTATTAAAGGAATTGAGAGTTGCCTTCTGACGACTAGAAAGGCTTCAAAGGTAAGTTTTAGAGCCGATGAAAGAGGATACTACCTGCTCATAACTTCCAATCTTGGGAGAAATACAGATATTATAATATGCGAAATTCTGAGAAGATTTCTTGAGAAAAACTTCCCAACTAAGGTCTCATTTGAGGTTTTCCCGCAGGGCTATAGTCTATTCATCGAACCTAAGGACTTGGAAGAGCATGAACTTGCAGCTCTGCAGCAGGAGCCCCAGACAGCTTAAGGAGATACTCTGAGTTTCGAAACGCAATTCCTGCAAAATCTATGACTCTTCAGATCAACCTCGTAAACGCTATTTGAGAAATTCATAACACAGCCCTGATTTTTGCAGTGACTTAAACCGAAGACATGTCCTAGCTCATGAACGGCTTCCTTCAGAAGCCTTTCCTTCAGCTTTTCTCTCTCTGCACCGAATTTTAGCCTGTGGTACGAAACAACAGCCCTAAGACCTCCGAGCTCCGCCTCTCCAAAAACGAAGTTAAGTCCCTTTGCATAAAGATCCTCAGATGTAACCGCAAGGGTTTTCTCTGCCACTCTAAGCTTCGAAATTATGCAACTCGAGTTATACTGCCCCCTTCTGCTGTAACAATCGTGGGGTATGGGAACTGCAGGCAGAACTATAATTTCTGTTTTAAAAACTTCCATGAGCTCTCCAGCGAGCCAAACAATAAGCTCCTCATCAACCGTACCCAGTGGCAGCAGCTGGATCATAAATATGGAAGTCTTTCCGCAATCTCTCTTGCCACATCAACACCAAAGTGAGTCAGGATGTAATATCCGCCGTAGATCGTGCCGATTGTGCATCCCAAATTCGTGAGGGCTGCAACAAGTATTACCCTGAAGAATTTGTTGTTCAGCATGTCCCTCAGACTGTTGATTTTGAAGACGTCCTCGACATCTTTCATCGTCGGTTTTCTGATCCAAGCTTCCACAGCTCCTGAGATCCATCCCGCTGAAGGGGTTGAGCGACGTCAGCCAAGCGCAAAGAAATGCCGATATTACTGAAAGGAGATGGGCTCTTGCCAAAAGTGCACCAAGAGCTGCTGGAATTCCGGTGATTAAAAACCAGTATAGGAAGACTTTGGAAAGCAATTCCGTAGCAAATAACGCTGTTGCAAGAAAGAAGCCCAGAATGAACACTACAAAGGCTATTCCGATCCATTTCAGAGCTTTGCCTTGCTTAACTTCAACCAGTTTTGTGGGATCTTGAACGCCTCTATTTATTGCTTCCATAATCCCCCTCTTATGCCCTGCCCCAACAACTGCGACTACCTTATTGTACTTCTCTATCGCCCTGAGCAGATTGTAGGCCATGAATTCATCCCTTTCATCGATCAGAACCTTTGCAGCCTTCGGAGAAATCTTCCTGAACTCTTTGACTAGTGTATCTATAATATCTTCCTTCAGAATTTCCTCGGCATCGATATCCTCGGCGAAGGATCCTCTTAGGAGATAGTAAATAAACTTTAGCTTCTCCCAGAAGCTCATCTGCTGCCAGAGACGCTTGAAAGTTATCGCTATGTCTCTATCTATAAGCAAAACATCTGCATTGATTTCTCTTGCCTTGTTTATAGCCGCCAGCATTTCCTCTCCAGGCTTGGTATTCATTTCCTCTCCAACCTTCCTCTGAAAGTATCCTAAAAGTAGCTGGATAAGAATGAGGAAGAAATCACCTCTCTTAAGAATCTCTGTTACCCTAACTTCATCTCTTTCGCCCATTAGAGCCCTGTAACGCGCCGGACACAGCTCAACTGCGACGGCTTCGGGTTTCTCGTTCTCTATTACTGTTATAACTTCTTCAACGCTCTTCTGCAAAACATGTGCAGTGCCGACAATGATCAGCTTCTTTTCCACTCCAGCACCTCCAGAAATTCTAGGAGTTCTCTTATCTTCATCAAATCACTTCTGGAAACAATTCCAACGACTTTCCCGTTTTCAACAACTGGAATCCTTCCGATACCTCTTTCACTCATAATCCTAAAGGCCTCAAAGGCAGGATCTTCAGGCTTAAGTGTGATCACTTCCTTGCTCATCACATCCTCGACTTTGGCATTTGGATCAGCATGCATTATGTCTTTAAGAGTCACTATTCCGACAAGTTGCCCATCTTTAACCACAGGATATCCGAGATGCTTGTATCTGAACATCAGATCAATTACTTCGCCTATCTTGGTTTCAGGTGAAACTGAGATCACAGTTCTCGTCATTATATCTCCGATGGAAAACCTTGAAAAAATGTCCTCCGCCGTTACTATCTTCTCCTCCTCGCTAGCGCCCAAGTAAATGAAAAGGGCTATAAGTAGGAGCCAGAGGTTCAAACCGAAGAACCCTATTATACCCATTGCCACTGCAATTGCTTTTCCAATCCCTGCAGCTGTCTTTGTAGCCTTGGTGTAGCTTGTTCGCCTTGCAATCAAACTTCGCAGAACTCTTCCGCCGTCCATCGGAAACGCTGGTATAAGGTTAAAGATCGTGAGTATGGCGTTGAAGTATGCGCTGATGCGGAAGAACATCGAAATTCCGCCTGAAGTCATTAAGGCTGCAAAAAAGCTCAGGAAAGCAATTAATAAACTTGTCAACGGACCCGCAAGAGCAATTGCAAGCTCTTCTTTAGGGTTTTTTGGAATCTTTTCCATCATTGCAACGCCACCAAAGATGAAGAGAACGATCCCCCTAACCTTTACGCCGTATCTCATCGCAACAAGCGAATGAGCAAGCTCATGCAAAAGAACCGCAACGAAGACGAAGACGGAAGCCAGAACGGAGAGTGCAACTCTCTCGACCTGTCCAAGGTTTGCAAAGCCAAAAGGTTCAGAGGTGACGTAGAAGTAGCTTGATAGGACAAAAAGTATTATGAAAAGGCTCCAGTGAATCATCACATCTATTCCAGCAATCCTAGCAATGCGAATAGACGCATCCATAAAAATCATCCTCACTCAACCTTTAAGCTTTTAGGTTCCCAGACGAGAAAGATATATACCGCGATTAGAACAGAACACGATGACTCTGGAGAAAGAATATCTCGACATCACGTTTCTGAAGGAAAACGGATTCGTCAGAAAGCGTTGCGTTAAGTGCGGGAAGTATTTCTGGACAGTAAGTGAAAGGAACGTCTGCGGAGACCCGCCGTGCGGAGGCTATACTTTTATAGGCAACTCTCCTTTCAAAAAGAGTCTTGAACTTGACGAAATGCGGGAATTCTATCTCAAATTCTTTGAGGAAAAGGGGCATGAGAGGATAGATAGATATCCTGTTGTGGCCAGATGGAGGGATGACATCTACTTAACTATCGCCAGCATTGCCGATTTTCAGCCCTTTGTAACCTCTGGCATTGCACCACCTCCCGCAAATCCTCTCACGATTTCCCAGCCTTGCATCAGGCTTGACGACCTGGACAGTGTCGGAAAAACCGGGAGGCATCTGACGCTATTCGAAATGATGGCCCATCACGCGTTCAATTTTCCCGGGAAAGAAGTTTACTGGAAGAACGAAACGGTGGCTTACTGCACAGAGCTACTCGAAAAGCTTGGAATAAAGAGAGAGGAGATAGTTTACAAGGAAGAGCCGTGGGCAGGAGGAGGAAACGCGGGTCCATGTCTTGAGGCAATAATAAGGGGGCTTGAGCTTGCAACCCTTGTCTTCATGAACTTGAGGATCGATGAGAGAGGAGACATTGAGATAAAGGGCGAAAGATACAGCAGAATGGATAACTACATTGTCGACACGGGCTACGGGCTCGAGAGGTTTGTTTGGATGAGCAAAGGATCTCCAACTGTTTACGATGCCATCTTTGGAGGTGTTCTGGATCGAATATTCCAGTCCAGCGGTCTGGGCTACCTGAGGGGAAAGGATGTAAGGGATATAGTGGCCGAAACCTCCAGACTTGCGGGAATGGGATATCAGCCAGATAGAATTAATTTCGAAATTTCCCGAAAGTTCGGGATAGACGTTGAAGAAATTAAGAAGATCGTTGAACCGATTGCAAAGGTTTACTCACTTGCTGATCATACCAGATGTCTCCTGTTCATGCTGGGCGATGGTCTGGTCCCTTCCAATGCAGGCGGAGGGTATCTCGCAAGGTTGATCATAAGGAGAAGCCTGAGACTTGCAGAAGAACTGCAGCTAAACCTTGAACTTTACGATCTGGTTGAAATGCACTCCAAAATCATGGGATTTAAATTTGATATTCCCATGGAGACGATCGAGGAGATTCTAAAGCTTGAAAAAGATAGGTTTGCTTCCACAATATCAAAGGGACTCCGCCTGGTGGAGAGAACAATCGAGAAAAAGAAGAGCATAGGAAAGGATGATTTAATCGAATTCTACGACTCCCACGGCATTCCCGCGGAAGTAGTGCTTAAGATAGCCGAAGAGAAGAACGTCAGAGTTGATTTTCCGCCAGATTTCTACTCTGAACTGGCTAACAGACATTCAAAAGCAGTAAAGGAGAAGAAAGAGGAAATAAAGCTTTCAAAGTTCTATCCAAAAACTGATAAGCTCTACTACGATAACCCGAAGCTCTTTGAGTTCTCTGCAAGGGTATTAGGATTTGAAAACGGTTTCCTGATCCTGGATAGAACTGCATTCTACCCTGAAAGCGGCGGTCAGGACAGCGATACAGGGTTTATAATATGCAATGGAAACAAGTTGAGGGTCAGTTACGTTACCGAGCTTGACGGAGTCGTTCTTCACAAGATAGATGGAATGGTGCCGCTGCCACTGGGAGAGGTAAAGGGAATAATAGATCAGGAAAGAAGGCTCAGGCACATGAGACATCACTCAGCAACGCATGTGCTTCTCTACACTCTGCAGAAGCTTTACGGAAAACACATCTGGCAGGCTGGAGCGAGAAAAGAGGCGGATAAAGCCAGGCTCGACGTAAGCCACTACAAAAAGGTCACCGATGATGAGGTAAGAGAAATAGAGAGGCTCGCAAATAAGGAGATATTTGCAAATAAGGACATAAGATGGTTCTGGATGGACAGGATTGAGGCGGAAAAGAAGTTTGGATTCAGGCTTTACCAGGGCGGTGTGCCTCCTGGCAAGGAGATCAGGATAGTCTGCGTTGGCGATGACGTGCAGGCCTGCGGCGGCACGCACTGCAGCAAAACAGGCGAGATCGGGCTGATAAAGATCCTGTCAGTTGATTCTATTCAGGACGGTGTTGTTAGATTCGAGTTCGCGGTTGCAGAAGCGGCAATTGAAGCAATTGCAAAAATGGAGTCTCTGCTAAAGGAATCAAGCAAGATATTGCGCGTGGAACCGCAGATGCTTCCTAAAACCGTTGAAAGATTCTTTGAAGAGTGGAAGGAACAGAAGAAGGAGATAGAGAGGCTTAAGGAGAGGATTGCAGAGCTTAAAGGCGAAAATTTGTTGCGGACTGCTGAGGATTTCAACGGTCTGAAGATCGTTGTCGAAGTAATCGATGCAGATATGGCTGAACTTCAGAAACTCGCAGATTATCTGTCCCGAAATGGTGCCTTAGGCTGTCTGATGGCCCAGGGCGAGGGAAGGGTGTTTGTTGTTGCCTTTGCCTCGGGAAATTATGACGCGAGGGAAATCCTGAAGGAGGTGGGGAAGTACGCAAAAGGAAGTGGTGGAGGTAGGAAAGAGCTCGCCCAAGGAGCAGCGGAGAGATTGCTCACAAGGGACGAGCTCGCAAGTATCATCTTTGAATATCTGTCCAGAAAGGGCTGAGTTCATTCCCATCAGGGGAATTCCCCTGATAAGGGAAGGGGATGACATTGCAAGGCTAATCTCGGAGAATGCAAAACTAGAGGAAGGAGACGTTGTCGTTATCTGCTCGACAATCGTTGCAAAATCCGAGGGCAGGGTTAGAAAACTGAGCGATTATAAACCCAGCACCTTAGCATTTGAGCTGAGCAAAAAAATCGGGAAACCACCCGAGTTCGTTCAAGCCGTGATAGAGGAGAGCGAAGAAATCCTGATAAAAGGGCCTTTTCTGCTTGTAAAGGCCAAATACGGAAATATCTGCGTTAATGCTGGAATAGATGCTTCAAACATAGAGGAGGGAAGCATAATCTTACCTCTTTCGGATCCAGACAGGAGTGCCGAAAAAATCAGAAAAAAGCTTGAGGAGCTGACGGGGAAGAGGATTGGAGTGATAATCACAGACACGAATGGAAGGTGCTTCAGAAAGGGTGTTGTTGGTGTTGCGATAGGAATTTCAGGCATAAAGCCAATGAGAGACTGGAGGGGGGTAAGAGATTTATTCGGAAACGTTTTGGAAGTCACAGTTGAATGCATTGCTGATGAAATCGCCGCTTTTGCAAATTTGATCATGGGTGAAGCAAATGACGCAATTCCAGCGGTTATAGTCAGGGGGCTGAGGATCCTTGGCGAAGGTTCTGTGAGGGAGATTTATCGAAATGAAGAGGAAGATATAATAAGGAAATGCCTGAAAAAGTGCTTTTGATCGGCACAAATGTTAGAAACGTTGCAAGCTCGGCGAAAAGAGCCGGCTATAGGGTCTATGCGATTACCAAGTACGCAGATGCTGACCTCTTTGTTTACTGCGACAGGGTTTACAGCCTTGACGCAATTGGAGAAGCCGAGGAGATTGCCCAACAGATCAACGCGAAAGTTGTGCTTTGCTCAAACTTCGAGACTTTCGAAATAAATGCAGAACTACTTTGCAATGAACCTAAGGAAGCAAAGAAGATCGTGGACAAGCTTGAGTTTTACAAAACCCTCGAAAATGCAGGAATTCCGCATCCAAGGGTTTTAAAAAATCCGGAAGGAAGAGTAATAGCAAAACCGAGGTTCGGAGGTGGTGGAGAGGGAATAAAGCTTACGGACAAACAGGTAAACGGTTGCATTCTGCAGGAGTTCATTGAAGGGGTTCCCTGCAGCGTTTCGCTAATTGCTTCAAAAGAAATAGTGCCGATAGCCTGCAATTTTATTTTCTCAGGCTGGAGAGAGATGAACGCAAGCGGTTTCAGGTACAGCGGAAATCTGACTCCTTTAAAAATAGATGAGGAAAAAAGAAGGGAACTTGAAAAGCTTGCTGTGGAGACAGCAGAGCTTTTTGATCTCAGGGGTTCAATCGGTGTGGATTTTATTTTAGCGGATAGACCATACGTTCTTGAGCTGAATCCAAGATTTCAGGGCTCCCTAGATAGCGTTGAGTGGAGTTACGACATCAATCTCTTCTCCCTGCACGTAAAGGCTTTTGAGGGCAAAAAGATTGAGGTGGCTAAGCCCAAGAGGTATGCAATCCGCGCCGTTTACTTCGCAGATCGAGACTGGGATATTAGAAGGGATTTAACTGGAAACCCATTTTTCGCCGACGTTCCAATAGGTTCCTACCGCAAGGATGATCCTATGGTTTCAATTCTTTCGAGCGGAAATTACGAGGAAGCTTTCAGAAAGATTAGAGAAAGAAAGGAGCTTTTCTTGAAACTCATTTCGGAATGATTCTCAAAACCTTTGCCTTTTCACTCTGGATCGCATAGCTTCCCGTTGAAGCCGGAATAAGACAGGAATACCCCTTCTGTAGATCTGCCACACCTTTCTCGCTTCTCAGCAAGACATAGCCTTCAAGACAGAGCAGCAGGTTGAAGGTGTTTATTGTGAAATCCAGTCTCCCAACAACGTCGAGGACTTCAGCAGTAAAGAATTCGGTTTCGACCTTACCCCTTTTGCCCCTAATTTCGAAGTCCTGTGTTCTGTCAATTTTTATGGCTTTTTTCGATTTTTCGTCCTTCAATCCGTAGGTCAGTTCCGAGTTCGTTGATATTTCAACCATTCTGGAATTTTCTGCCGTGTGTAGCACTCCGGGAGGGATCACGAAGGTATCGTAAATCCCAGATTCGAACCTGTTCAGCTTCTCAAGAACAAGCTTTTCATCGCCAATAATCTCCTCAAAATTCTCCCTAGAGAGATTCTCGGAAAAGCCTATGTAGACCGTTCCTTTCAGCATTACCCATGCCTTCTGTTTCTCGCCCTCCATCTCGCCAAAACTCTCTGCTACTTTTGCAGAAGGATGGACGTGAATATCAAGCCTCTCTGAAACGTCGATCAGCTTTACTAGCAACGGAAACGCAGTATACTTGTCCGCAAGATCCCCGAGGATATCCTTTTTTGCTTCTATGAAAAGTTCAGTTAGCTTTACTGAACCCTTTTTGAGAAAAACCTGAGAAGGATTAGAAGGATGAGCTGAGAATTCCCAGGATTCTCCAATTCCCTTCTTCCTAAAACCTTTCATTAATGATATCCACTCACCGCCCCAAGACCTTTCAACGAGGTTTTCAGTTGCCTGAAACAAGAAGCTGGGAAGTTCCATATCTCGAGTATTCCCACTAAATATATATTTTGCAGTCAATTCCTAATAAGGGGTTGCTAGACTCTCTTCGTCCTTGTAAACGTGTTCGTCTATTATCATCTCGCCCTCCACCAGCGGAGTCGGGTCCTTCACAGCTTCTATTCTGAAAAGACTTGAAGTGTACCAGTCGTAATCGGTTTTAATACCCAATCTCCTGAAAATTGGAAGTTTTTCTTCGAATTGGGAGTAGCTTTTCTCGCTTGCCGGGTAAACGTTGAACTTCCTCCTAATATCGGTAATCACGAAGCCCATATCCAGAATCATCTTCTCTATTTCGAACCACTTCCTTCGAGAGGCTTCTAAGGTTGTAAGGCCAAAGTAAGCAGAACTGCCAACACCCTTCAGAGTTGAAGCCCCTCTTGAAAGGAAAAGCTTTATTCCTGGCACAGTCTCCACTGGATCGGTTACAAATACGTCAAACTTGCGCTTCAGATCGTCGGGGAAAACCCTCTGGACATCATAAACTCTGGCCTCAACCCTAAGTCCGTATTCCCTTGCGGCGGAATTGATGAAGTTGACGAGCCTCTCGTCCACGTCAACGACCACCACTTTCTCAGGTAAGGCTGTGAGAGAGGCGGCGATGCTGAAAAGATCGTCGTCTCCAACTATGAAAATTTTTCCGTAGAGATCGCCCCTCTCGTGGATGAATTCTAGCCTCCTTATAACACCATCCTCGCTTATAAAGCCTTGATCGAATTTCTCAATTGCAGGAGGGCGATCTTTTGTAATCTCTAAGAATTCTGAAAGAACTTTTTGAAAAAAGGGAGATATACCGTAACCAGTCCCATCACATGCCCTACAGGTCGCTTCGCAACCCAGAAAACCTTTTGCAAGCTCTCTGCCCTTAGGGGTAAGCGTAACTTTGCCTCCAGCAACTTTCAATACCCCTTCCTTCTGCAGTTTCTCGAATATCTCGAAAAATTCTGGTAGAGAAGCATCTTGGCTATCTATAAGCTTGTATACACTTACCTCCCCGTTCAAAAGGCTTTGAAGTATCTGTATCTCGATTCTATCCATTTTCTAACCCCTATCTAACATGTAATGTCTATAGGATTTCGGTTTAAACTTCTCAATGAAAAGTTTAAAAGCTTTCTCAGCCTTAACAGGATCGCCACACGTGAAAATGTCGAGGTTAACAAGCTCGTATTCAGGCCAAGTGTGAATAGAAACATGACTTTCAGAAATCAAAACAATTCCCGTAACGCCATGTGGATTGAACTGTTTGTAAACGCTACCTACCTTATTCAGACCCGCTTCATCCACCACCTCCTCCACTATGCGGCGCACGGTCTCCTCCTTTGAGATAAGCTCTGGATTCACCCCATACAATTCTGCGATGATATGCCTGCCTACTATCATAGTCATCACCTTCCATCGAGCCCACCTCCACCTCCAATTTAATTTTTGACAAATTTTTAAGCTAATCTCCAGGTTCAGACTACTTTCTACAGCATTTGTCTGAATTACACAATTCTAGTTAAGAAAAATTTGAGTTCGCTTGATTTTTAAATTTTTCGCTAAATTTGAACTGAGTTCTAATCCCAAAACTCGACCAATAGACCACTGTTAATGCTGAAACAGGATATTTCTGGCACATTTTTATAACTTCTGGCAGAATTCGCAAATTTACCCCTTTTTCTGGCCAAAAAGCGAAAAAATTAGTATTTTTCATTCAGATAATTTTAGTAACTTCTCGCCGAAACGGCTAAAAACCCATTACTTCCGCAAACGATGCAATTTCCTTCCTTTCCAATATTGATAAAATCGGGTATTTCCTCAAGCCATCCAAGAAGTTTTCCACCATGTTTTTCTATCTCCTCACTGCATTCCCTGTTTCTGCAGAGATACATGAGAGAAACGTAATTTCTTACAGCATCTGAAAGCTCTGAAAGGCTGTTCACAAACTTAAGCCTACCCAAAACCGATCTAACGGCCTTTTCCCTGAGTCTACACTTCATTTCTTCTCCCCATCTTCTTATCCTGTCCTCATTTATCTCATCGATCGGAACGCTGAACTTTTTCCTTTCATCTCTGAAAGAAACTACAACTTCCCTCTTTTCAGCTTCCCTAGGTCCGATTTCAAATCTCAGCGGTACACCCTTCAGCTCCCACTTGTAATATTTTGCCCCAGGTCTGTCCTCGCCAGTATCGAAGACAAATCTAAAGGCCTTTATTTTCTCCAGCAGCTCTTTAGAGAATTCAAGCACCTTTTCATCCATTCCCTTGTAGAATATCGGGATCACAACAATCTGAATTGGAGCCACTTCGAATGGCAGAACGAGGCCGAGATCGTCGCCGTGTATGCTAATCAGCGAGGCTATGCATCTTTCAGAAATGCCGTAGCAGGTCTGGTGTACGTAGTAGTGATCCCCGTCAATGCCCTCGTAGGTTATATCGAAAGTTCTCGCAAAGTTGTCGCCCAAATTGTGCACGGTTCCGATCTGCAGACTCCTTCCGTCGGGCATTACGGTGTCGAAGGCTATCGTGTAAACAGCCCCGGGGAACTTGTCCCAATCGGGCCTGCGGATCACCATGTATGGGATTGCTAGAAAATCGTAGAACTCCTTGTAATAACCTATTGCCTTTTTAACCTGTTCCTCCGCTTCTTCGTAGTTTCTGTGGGCTGTATGGGCTTCCTTGAAAGATGTTATCTCCCTAAGCCTTATTAGGGGTCGGGTATGCTTTGTTTCGTATCTGAACGTGTTAACAATCTGGTACACCCTGAGAGGAAGATCGGCATGGTTCCTGATCCAGAGTTTGAACATAGGATACATTGCAGTCTCACTTGTCGGGCGCAAGGCCAGCTTCACATCCAGAGGTGTAAGCCCGCCGTGTGTGACCCAGTAGACCTCATCTTCAAAGCCCCTTATGTGTTCACCCTCCTTCCTGAGCTCAGTTTCGGGGATAAGGGCCGGAAAATACACTTCGCAGTGCTCCCTGTCCATGATTTCCCGGAGCTTTCCGTAGACAAGCTGCCTCAACTTGAATCCAAACGGGAACCATACGTAGAGCCCCTTCACTGGGTATCTTATGTCCATTATCTCAGCGGTCTGGATTAGTTCATGGAACCATTCTGAAAAATTCTCCTTGCTCGGCAAACTCATCGGGATAAGTCGGTCAGCGCTATTTATTTTTTATCGAAGTAATCGACAACTTTTAAAAGCCTAAAAAACACAATAGATGTGCGCAGAGTTAGACTAAGGAAAAAGGATGCAAAGGAAATAACGAAAGAAGTTTTTGAAAGGTCAGGAGTCACGGTGGAAGGAGAAATGGACGTCCTAGACTTTGGAGAGCTCAAAATAATCTTAGTGGAAAACGAACCACTTCTTATTGAATTCGAAGGAAAGCACTATGTTTCCGTTTACGGAGCAATAAAACTAAAGCCCGAAAAATACAGGGTTACTGTCGACGCCGGCGCACTGAACTTTATCCTGAACGGTGCAGATGTGATGAAGCCCGGCATCGTCTTCGCGGATAGCAGGATTAATGAGGGAGACTTCGTCTACGTCACAGTTGAAGGAAAAGAGAGCGCTATAGCAGTTGGAATTGCCCTCTGCGGTGCAGAAGAAATGAAAGGTAAAGGAAAGGCCGTAAAGAACCTCCATCACGTAAAGGACAGGATCTGGGACTATCTGGTCAGCAACAAGTTAATCAAAGGGTGAACCCACCTCGCTCGTGTAAGCGTTTAGATCTCTTTCCGCCTCTCAATCGCAAAAAATGTGCGGAAAGACTATATAGAGTTTTTTACTCCCACCCGACTATTCCCTCCCTTTCGGAGGTGGGCCTAGCAGCAAAAGTAGGTTAAAAGACTCTGAGCCGGGATTTAGCTCCAGCGGTAATATTTAAATCTTTTAAGTCTATTGAATTCATGGCCCTTGGATTCGTGCTGATCAAGATTGCTCCGGGGAAGGAGAGAAGGGTTTACGACAGAATTGCAAACATAAAAGAGGTAGAGGAACTATACCCTCTGTTTGGAGAATACGATCTTATTGCCAAGATCGTCGTAAAGGACTTTGAAGAGCTCAGCGACATTGTTGTAAACAAAATAAGAGCTATCGAAGGAGTTTTGGAGACAAAAACTCTTACGGGGGCAAAGTTTTGATGCTGCGTGGGATTAGAATCGTTGCTGAAAACAAAATAGGAGTCCTCAGGGACTTAACGACGATCATAGCTGAAGAAGGAGGAAATGT
>CAYSRI010000001.1:35399-44504 GCA_964433405.1 uncultured archaeon
CAGAGCTTTCCGCTCCGTTTCGGGGAACATAAGGGAAAAGCGCTGATTTACTTTGAGATTGAAGGTGGTAATTTCGAAAAAATGCTTGAAAAGATAAAAAAGCTGGAATACATCGTAGAAATTGAGGAGGAGGCTCCTTTCGAACAGGTTTACGGTAAAAGGGTGATCATTCTAGGCGGAGGGGCTCTCGTCTCTCAGGTGGCAATTGGTGCGATCAGCGAGGCAGACAGGCATAATCTACGCGGTGAAAGGATCAGTGTAGACACGATGCCAATTGTGGGAGAGGAGGAAATTGCAGAAGCGGTGAAGGCCGTTTCAAGGCTTCACAGGGCAGAAGTGCTTGTGCTCGCAGGGGGGCTTATGGGTGGAAAGATTTCTGAGGAAGTTAAAAAGCTTAGAAAGAGCGGGATAAGGGTTATCTCACTAAGCATGTTTGGAAGCGTTCCGGAAGTTAGCGATATCGTAGTAAGTGATCCTGTAATGGCTGGAACGCTAGCAGTTATGCACATAAGCGAAAAGGCAAAGTTCGACATAGACAGGGTAAGAGGAAGAAGGGTTTGAAAACTGCTCCACTTACCGATAACTTTATTAAATAGAATAACTTCGATAATTTAAATAAAGAAGCTATATGGTCCGAACGTGGAATACGTTGACGCTCGAAACACTTCAAGCCTGTGTCCGATATGTGGGGAAAAGCTAAGCCCGAATGGATACAGGCAATTGAAATGCCAGAAATGTGGCTTAGAAGAAGATAGGGATGCTTTAGCGGTGAAAAATTCGCTTAAAATGATACCAAATGGGTGGGGTCTTTATCCGTTCACCCGAAAGCCCTCTCATGACATGAGGAGGGAAGTGAGAAAAGTTTATGCTTGACTGGAACTGTCTAGAACTAGGCGAACATATGCTTGGGAGGCTGCTTTGAAGCGATTTTCAGCCTTTCCATTACATTCAGAAGATCGGAAGTCTCTATCACTTCCTTGCCTTCCGCAATAACCTTGTGAAGGGATGCCTTTATGATTTTTTCAACCAGATCTCTCCCGCTAAGACCTTCGGAAAGTTCCGCGATCATTTCCAGATTTGCCTTTACCGTAACTGGAAGCTCCTTTACATTGTTTTTCAGTATCTGAAGTCTGTCCTCGAAGTTCGGGAGCTTGAACTCGATTTCTTCTTCAAATCTGCTCCTTATGGAGTAATCGAGGAGCTCTATTCTGTTGGTGGCTGCAATTGTGCAAATTCCCTCGTTGCTCTGAATGCCGTCAAGCTCAGTCAGCAGAGCATTTACGATTTCAGAAACATCTCCACGAAGATCCTGATAGCTTCTATCTAGGGCTATAGCATCAAATTCGTCCAGAAAAACAATACAGGGCATTAGATCCCTTGCCTTATCGTAAAGCTCATGGATCTTTCTGGCTCCATCTCCAACGTGTTCACCGATGAGTTTCGTGGACTTTACAGAAATGAAAGGCGTGTTTGCTTCATTTGCCAGAGCCTTGGCTAGCATGGTTTTACCTGTACCTGGAGGACCGTAGAAGAGAACATTCTTCGGAGCCCACTTGCCAAACTTTTTGGGATTCTTCAGGTATTCAAGAATGACCTTTACCTTTCTCTTTGCCTCCTCTTGTCCAACGACGTCAGAAATTCGTATGTTCTTAACTATTTCCGTCTCTATTATGCTCGTTTCGGATTCCACAATAATCTTTGTTGAATCAGATATGTAACCGGAAGGCGGAACGGCATCCACAACCTCAAAGGCGAAGTCTGGGAACATCTTCATGTCAAAAATGAGCTTTCCTTTGTATACAATCTCGCCCTTCCATTGTTCTTTAGCGTAAACGTTGAAGACCCTTGGGTTATCCACCTTCGGGTACTCAACAAAACTTGCCTTAAGCGGATATCCCAGCGGGCGAAGGATTACGTATTTGAGTTCGACTTCTCTTTCTACCATTTAATTCATATCTGCTTTCGCTTTAATAAGTTTTTCTCGGAATTCACCGAATAGCCGCAGATCTACTTAATCCTTTCTCCAGGCTTAACTTCCCTATCCGGTACGAGCAGCACAGGCTTTCCATCAACGTCGGCTGCCAGAATCATACCCTTGCTTTCAACCCCCATCAACCTTGCAGGTTTCAGATTTGCAAGAACCACAACCAGCTTTTCATTTAGTTCCTCTGGAGAATAGCTTTCCGCGATTCCTGCCACGATCTGCCTCTTCTCTTCACCGATATCAACGATCAGCTTCATCAGCTTTTTGCTTCCCTCAATCCTTTCTGCCGAAACTACTTTCCCGACCCTCAGATCTAGCTTCTTGAAGTCTTCTATGGTCACCTCGGAACTGGTCTTATCGGAAAACCTTGAAATTAGCACTTTCTTTAGGGGTTCTATGTCCTCGCTCTCGATCTTCTTGAACGGGAGCTCAGGTTTCTTTAACTCAACTACCTCATCAACCTTAAGAACGTCTTCTAGGGAGCAACTGTTTAGTTTGAGATTCATAGACTCGGCCACCTTTTCCATGCTCTTAGGCATGATGGGATAGCAGAGAATTACAAGGGCCTTTACAATCTGCAGACAGTTCGCAACAACCTTCATTGCCTTGGCCCTATCCGATTTCAAGAGCTCCCAAGCCTTTGAGTTCTGGAAATAAACATTTCCGAAGCTGGCAAGTTCCATCACGGCATCGCTTGCAGTCTTGAACTCCCACCTCTTTATGGAATTCAGGATTTTCTCCTTTGTTTTTCCGATTTCGGCCAGTATTTCTCTGTCGACCTCCATTTGAACCTTTCCAAAGTTCTTCCAAGCAAATGAGAGAATTCTGAAGAGGAAGTTGCCAAGGGTTGCTATGACCTCGTTGTTCACCTTATCCCTGAATACATCCCATGAAAAGTTTAGATCCTTGTCATGGCTGGTGTAATTCACGATGTAGTATCTCAGATAATCCGGGTTGAATCCGGAGTTCAAGTACTCGTCCTCGACCCAGATAACATATCCGCGGCTTTTCGAAAAAGTTTTCCCTTCGATTTTGACCATACCACTTGCAACAATTGCGGATGGCAGAGAGTAGCTGGCCCCCTTAAGCATTGCGGGCCAGAATATGCAGTGGTGATAAGCGATGTCCAGACCAATGAAATGAATGATCTCAGCCTTTCCTTCCAGCCATATCTTCTTCCATTCGTCCGTAGCCCTTTCCGTGAAGCTTATATAGCCTATAGGAGCATCAACCCAGACGTACAGCACGAGGCTTTCGTCTAGTGGAAATCTAACCCCCCATTCGAGATTTCTCGTTATGCACCAGTCCCTGAGGTTTCCAACCCACTCCCTTGCATAGTTCAGTGCATTCTCCGTTCCCGAGAGCTTTGAAAGGTATTCTTTGAGGAAGTCCTGAAAAGCGGAAAGATTGAAGAAGTAATGGGTCTGCTTTCTGAAAACGGCCTTACTTCCGCAGATCTTGCATTTCGGTTCCAATATCTCGCCAGGCTCCAGATGTCTGCCACAGCCCTGATCACACTCATCCCCCCTTGCAGGACTCTTACAGTAAGGACAGATACCCTCAACGTATCTATCAGGCAGAAATCTGTTGCATTTCTCACAGTAAGCGAGCTCTATCTCCTTCCTGTATATATAACCATTCTCGGCGAGTTTTTTTACAAACTCTCTGGTCCTTTCGTGATGGTAGCTCTCCGTGGTTTTCCCGAAGAAATCAAAATTGATGTTTAGGGCTTTGAAAACTCGCTGAAAATGATCGTGATATTTATCAACTAGTTCTTGGGGTTTCAACCCTTCTTTCTCGGCATTCACGACAATCGGAGTTCCATGGCAGTCGCTACCGCAGATGAACACAACCTTTTCACCTGCCATCCTCAGGAACCGCACATAAACGTCTGCAGGAACATAAGTGCGGAGATGACCGATATGGAGCTTTCCGTTAGCGTAGGGCAGTCCGCATGTAACGAGTTTCATAGCTCAAAAAATGAAGGCGGGAGATAAATATCTTTTCCCAAATTATTACTTTTTTACATGATTTTAAGACCAATTAATAAAATAGAAAAGTTTATTAACGATAAGTGAGAAAAAAATTTATGCATATTCCCGACGGGTATCTTGACTTGAATATAGCGGGATTATTCGTTGTACTTACTGTCCTTGTTCTGGGATACTCGATCTCTAGGCTAAGGGGAGAAAAGCTCACGTCACTATTCGGAGTGATGTCGGCAGCAATTTTTGCTGCGCAGATGCTTAACTGGCCAATTCCTGGCGGAACTTCTGCTCATTTTGTTGGTGGAGCACTTGCCGGAATTCTTCTCGGCCCATACGCGGGATGTCTTGCAATGGCCATTGTACTTACAATTCAAACATTGGTCTTTAATGACGGAGGCGTAACTGCATGGGGTGCAAATGTCTGGAACATGGCCATAGTCAACGTATTTATTGGTTATTATGTTTATCGGGCACTTTCAGGATTCAACAGAAACCTAGCGGCATTTATTGCAGGATGGCTTGGAATAACGGTTGCCGCAGTCTTTGCTGGAATTGAGATAGGCCTCTCTTCAAGTTTCGCCTACGGCCTAGCCGTGACTGTACCTGTGATGGGGGTCTGGCATGCAGCTCTCGGCATCATTGAGGGTATAATCACAGCAGGGGTTGTCAGCTATATAGCAACCAGAAGAGCGGATCTTCTTGAGAAAAAAGAAGTCGGAAAGGCTTCATTCGTCCTACTGGCAATACTTATAGCTCTATCGCCTGTATTCGCATATCTAGCAGAGTCTGTGGGATATTCCGAGCCGCTTGAAAATGCTGCAGAGATTCTTGGGCTTGAAGAAAACCCGATTTATGAGGGGTTGTTCCCTGACTACTCGATTCCCGGTCTTGATCCGTATACTGGAACGCTGATCAGCGGTGCGGTCGGAGTCCTGATCGTTTTGGCTTTGGCTTATGCGGTGAGGTATGCACGTAGTAATCGAAAGAACGCTTAAAAATGCTTCATCCTACTTTCAAAATTTTTTACTTCAGGATTACCCGTCCAAAAGCGCCCTGCACTCAATTGATCCCCGGGTTAAGCTTCTGAGCACCTTTTTATTCGTGATACTTGCAGTTTCAACTTTTGATCCGAATAAACTGATATTCCTTCTTTTTTCGCTAATTGTGATATCTGCGATTTTGGGGCTAAACATCAAAAGCCTGTTCAGCCGGGTATGGCTTTTTTCACTTTTTTCATTCCTTGTTGTCTCGCCGCTTCTTCTTCAAGATACGAAATACCCCTTCCTTTTCACCCTGAGAGTTCTAATCGCGCTCATAGCCGTGCAGATGCTGATAATGAGCTCCAGCTTTGCAGAAATTTGTTCTGCCCTCAGATCGCTCAAGGTGCCAGAAATCTTCGTTCAGGGTCTCTGGCTCGCCTACCGCTACATAATAGTGGTTTTTCAGGACATAATCAACATTCTGCTTGCAAGAGAAAGCAGAAGGGTTTCCAAGGGAAGTCACATGGATCTCTGGAGGAAGGGTGGCGAGTCGGTCGGTTTGTTCTTTTTAAGGAGTATTGAAAGGGCCGAGAGAGTGCAGCTTGCAATAACCTCGAGAGGCGATAAAATTTTTGGGCACAGATCCAAATTGGGAATTCTGGAGATCATTTATATAGCGCTCTCGGTGTTCATCGTTTTGTGGTGCATAATCCTGTGATAAGCGCAAAGGGTATCAGCTACGTTTACCCTGACGGAAGCCGTGGAATTCAGGATGTTAGCATTGAGATCTTTAAAAACGACAGAATAGGGATTATAGGTCCAAACGGCAGCGGCAAGTCTTCGCTGGTCTTTTTGCTTTCAGGATTGCTGAAACCAACAAAGGGCGAGGTAAGGATTTTTGGAATGATTCCCGATAAGAAGAATATTGAGGCCATAAGGCGAAAAATTGGGGTGGTTTTTCAGAATCCCGATGATTTCCTGTTCAATCCAACCGTAAAAGACGAGCTTCTCTACGTCCCGAGACAGCTAGAGATGAGCGAAGAGGAGATGAAAAACCTGCTTTCCGAGTACAGCAGAAAATTCGGGCTCGATGAAGTTCTCCACAAGCCACCCTTCAGGCTGAGCGGGGGAGAAAAGAAGAAGGTCGAGATTGCAAGCGTTTTGATCTTCAAACCAGAGATCATCTTCCTTGATGAGCCTACCGCTAACGTGGACGGAAAGACTAGAAGAGTGGTTGCAGAGATGATGAAAAAATACGAGGGTACAGTTGTTATAACATCCCATGAGCTCGGAATAATAAGGGAACTTTGCAATCGCGTTGTTCTGATGTCAAAAGGCAGAATTGTTGAAGATACAACCGTAGAAAACTTGAACGAGCGCAGACTTGAAGAAATAGGTGTAATTTAACTTACAGAAAGGTAATCAAGGGGCAAGTTTTCTCAATGAAGCGAGAAGCCCCTCGCGTGAGCTGGGAGTAGTTCACTTTGGGAAGAAACAGATTATATCTGAATCCTCTCTTCTCACAATTTTCCTCTTCTCAAGATAGTTCAAATGGGCAATTGTTTCACCAACTGCGAACCATTTCTGCATTGTCGGAAGCTCGTTCCAGTCCTCGTAATCAAGATCCCAAGTTATTCGCTGTGCAATTTCCCATGCCGTTCTATAACCGCTTTTTACCGCATTAAGAGCTTCCTCAAGTCTCCTTCTATGGTGATCCTTCAGCTCTTCGATCCTCTTCCTGTGATTTCCATAGAAATTCCTGTGCCCTGGAAGCGTTTTTTCAACCTCAAGTTCGTATATTTTGTCAAGGCTTCTCAAATAGTCGCCAAGAGAGTCGTCAAAAGCCTCCCAGTGCGTTATATTTGGGGTTATGTCAAAAAGTATGTGGTCGCCCGAAAAGAGGATTTTCTTATCAGACTCATACAGGCAAAGATGCCCTGGCGTATGTCCGGGCGTGTGCAGAACCTCAAGCCTGAAATCCCCGTACTCTAAAACGTCTCCCTCTTTTAAAAAATTAAACTGAATTACTTTCGGGCTGTACTTTACAGCTGGATGTATCTTCGACACTTTTTCCGCTTCTCCTGGCGGAAATCCATTTTTCCTGTAGAATTCGGCGAGATTGTCCCAGTATTCCGGATGGAGAACAGATTCAACCGCAATCTCTGCGTCGATCTTGCTTATGTAAATCTCATCGCTCAACCTGCCAGCCAATCCGAGATGATCGGCATGAAGATGAGTGGCAAATATATCGACTCTACTCAAATCCACACCGATTTCCTCCAAACCCTTTCGGATTTCTTGATAGCAAATATCTAGGTTGAATCCCGTGTCTATGATCAGAGCTCTGCTTCCAATTATCACGTATGAATTCAGGTACTTCAGGGGATTCTTTGGAAGGGGAATCTGGATCCTGTAGAGAGATTCAGCTATCTTTTCTGCCATCCCTTTTTTTCACCGCGGTCTTGAACTTTGCAACCATCACAACTTCATCATTCTGGTTTAGCGTTGAGACCTTAAAGGAGACCACCCCGTAATCGCCCTTATCCTCTTTTTCCTCAACTTCAATAACACCCCTTATAGTGTCACCGATGAACACGGGCTTGGTAAATCTGAGCCTGTCTATGCCGTAAAACGCTATTAGACTGTCCTCGGTTAGCCTGAGCCTTGTGATCAGTCCACTCGTGATCGAAAGAGTTAGCAGGCCATGTGCAATTCTCCTGCCAAATATCGTCTTTTTTGCGTACTCTTCGTCGAGATGAATTCTGTTCCAGTCGCCGCTTACTCCTGCGAAGTTAACTATATCTGCTTCAGTTATCGTTTTTCCGGCCGTTTCTATCCTCCTCCCCGGTTCAAAATCTTCAAAAAACATAAAAATCATGGGATTTTAATCCCGTATTCCGACAAGGAATTTTGCAATCCTCTTCTTTTCCTCAAAATCGTAGGAACGCATTATTGCGATATCCTCCATAACAGGAGAGCCACCGCCGTGAACTCCGGCAACGGCACTTGTTCCTCCAAGCGACGATGCTAGTATGTTAGAGATCCCGTAAAGGCAGCGGTAAACGTTTTCCGGTGGAATACCGCTCCTTCTCTTTATGTACTTCTCGATATAAGGTCTTGTTTCCGGATTCAGATAGTCTTCTGCAAAGGGCAGACAGGCTGGAAGTCCGCCTGAAAGTTCTGCAAGGATCTCAAGGTCGTGGTAGTAGTTAAGCCCAGCGTGCCTTCTGCCTACGTTCGCGTACACCTCGTTTGGAATGAATGTTCCCGCAGGAGTCTTCGTTCCTTTCACCGCTGAAGCTATTCCAGCTGCGTAGACTAGTTCTGCTGTAGCTGCCAGTTCAACGAGCTTCTCCCTTATGTTGTGCCTGTCGTAAACACCGTTGTATTCAGCTATTAATGCTCCAAATCCCATTTTCACATCAGTTACTGCGGGCTTGCAGCCTGTATAGCTGTGCCTGTGGAAAAGGGCAAACAGATGCGCGGCCATAGTTGCCTGCCTGTGCTCGCCGCAGATGAACACGCGGTCCCAAGGTACAAAGACGTTGTCAAAGATTATCATGTTCTCATCGTCTCCAATTTCACCGAAAGGCATTTTTAATTCTGGCGGAGCCCTGTGATGCGCTGTTCTTGCAATTATCTTAACGCCATCAGCATCCGCGGGAATTGCGAAGGCTACGCTGTAATCTTTGTCTTTCTCGGTCATCGCCCTTGTCGGAACAACTATGATCTCATCTGCAACGCTTGCCATGGTTATGCAGTTTTTCGCCCCCCTCACGACAATTCCGTCGCTTCTCTTCTCAACAACCCTGACATACATGTCAGGATCATCCTGTTCATGGGGTCTCTTGCTTCTGTCGCCCTTCACATCGGTCTGTGCGCATGCTGCGACGAGGTCCCTGTTCTGGAATTCCTTCAGGTACTCTATGAATCTCCTGTGGTAGTCCGTGCCGTACTCCATGTCGCAGAAATAAGTTGTAGCAGACAGCCCATTTATCGCATCGCAACCCATGCAACGCTGAATGCAACCACCTACAAGACGGCATAACTTTCTGGTCATTTCCTGCTTTTTCATCAGGTCTTCTGCTGACTGATTTATGTGAGTGAACCTGTTGATCTTTTTCCCTGTCAGATGCGAGTGAGTTACCAGCAA
>CAYSRI010000002.1:0-4267 GCA_964433405.1 uncultured archaeon
TGGAGATAGGTGACGACGAGAACATGATAATCTTTGACAATGTCTTTGTACCTTGGGACCGCGTTTTCATCTGCGGCGAGGACAGGTATGCAACACTTGCGGCTTTTTTGTTCTCGCTTTTCCACAGGCACAGCTATACGGGCTGTAAGCCGGCGACTACAGATGTTATCATGGGTTTTGGAGCGCTAATAGCTGATTACAACGGTGTTTACGATAAACCGAACATAAGGGAAAAGCTTGTTGAGCTGGCAGCTACGGCAGAACTAGTCTACGCGGCAGGTGTGGCTTCTGCAATATTTGGCAGAAAGACGCCAGCTGGTACTTTTTTGCCAAACGAAGTCTATGCCAACGTGGGCAGAAGGCATGCTGGGTTGAATTTCTACAAGGAACTTGAGATTCTTGCAGAGCTCTCTGGAGGTCTTCCCGCATGTTTACCTTTCGCTGAGGATTATCTTAACCCGGAGTTAAGGCCGCTGATTGAAAAGTACATAAAGAGAAGATCTGATGTACCTGCAGAGCACGTTTACAGATGTCTTTTTGGAATTTCTAACATACTCTGCTCTTCTATTGGCGGTGTTCAGGCAGTTGCTGGCGTGCATGGCGGCGGTTCGCCAGTTATGGAAGATATAGTGATCTGGAGAACGTACAATTTTGATAAGAAGAAAGAGATTGCGAAATATTTGGTTGGAATCAGTGATCAAATTCCTGAAGATTAGATAAAATTATTTTTAATTAGGAATCCTTTATTTATAGCATAATCAATTTTTTGAGTTAGTTTCATATAGCAGTTCATTTCCACCGATCTTATGATCAGAGAGCTCGGGAGATTTGAGAGGATTAGTGCACACTCTCATATTCACGGGCTCGGTCTGGACGAGAATTTAAGAGCAAAGGATGTAGCCGATGGACTTGTTGGCCAGAAAAAGGCAAGAGAGGCTGCAGGAGTAATTGTTAGACTTATAAAATCTGGAAAAATGGCAGGCAGAGGCATACTCCTTGCTGGTCCTCCAGGCACCGGAAAGACCGCGATAGCAGTTGCAATAAGCAAGGAACTCGGAAAGGACATTCCTTTTGTCCATGTCTCTGCAAGCGAGTTTTATAGTGCCGAAATGAAGAAGACCGAAGCCCTAATTCAGTCTATGAGAAAAGCCATAGGTGTAAGAATCAGGGAACGAAGGATCGTGCTTGAAGGTGAGATTGTTGGATTGGACTACAACATGGTCCCAAATCCGTACAACCCGACACAAAAGATTCCGGAGTCAGCGAATCTGACTCTGGCGACAACTGATGAGAGAAGGAGCTTCAGCGTCGGGAGCAGGATTGCTCTGCAGTTTTTATCCCAGGGTATCGAAATTGGAGACGTTATTATTGTTGATAAGGAAACAGGGAGAGTTAGCAAGATTGGAAGAAGCGAGAAGGCAAAGAGGAAATACGATATAGGAGAAGAAGAACTCGTACCCGTTCCTACAGGTAGAGTTGAGAAAGAGAGGGAATTCACTTATGTTGTGACACTTCACGACCTTGATGAGGCCAATGCGAGGCGTGGTAGCATCTTCAGCCTTTTTGCTCCTTCTAGTAGGGAGATCGACAACGAAGTACGCCAGGAAGTCGACGACCAGGTTCGAAGG
Source organism: uncultured archaeon (assembly GCA_964433405.1). Taxonomy (GTDB): domain Archaea; phylum Halobacteriota; class Archaeoglobi; order Archaeoglobales; family Archaeoglobaceae; genus WYZ-LMO2. Next base: position 1,629 of record CAYSRI010000002.1, read on the forward strand.
CTGATCGAGGAAGGCAAAGCCGAGCTTTTGCCCGGGGTGATGTTCATCGACGAGACACATCTAATGGACATCGAGCTTTTTGCATTCATGAACCGTGCAATGGAGTCCGAAATGGCGCCAATCATAATCTTGGCTTCAAATCGCGGCTTTTCAAGGATAAGGGGCACGGACATAGTTGCCCCGCATGGAATACCGCTGGATCTGCTAGACAGGCTTCTGATCATAACAACAGAACCTTACTCTAAGGAGGAAATTCGGAAGATAATAGATATCAGGGCTTTGGAAATGGGTGTAACAATCGACGAAAAGGCTTTGGAGAAATTGACGGATATCGGAGAGAAGATGAGCCTTAGGTATGCGGTTCAGCTTCTTGCACCAGCTCACGAGTTTTCGAAGCTAAGAAATTCGGGTAAGATTGAATTGCAGGACGTTGAAAGGGCAGAGAGCATATTCAGCGATGTCAGCCAGAGCTCCTTATATCTGAAGAAGTGGGAGGACAAGATGCTCGGTATGTGAGTTTATAGAAAAGCAAAAAAAATAAATATTGGTTCTTCTTTCAGCTGTTGGAGGTGGTTGAATGGCAAAAGTCACGGTTGATATGGAAAAATGCTCTGGCTGTGGCGAGTGCATCTCAGTTTGCCCTGGAAGCGTCTTTGAGTTCAATGATGAAGGAAAAAGCAATCCAGTACGCCCTGAAGACTGTCAGGAGTGTTGTTCCTGCGTAGAGGTCTGCCCGGAGTCAGCGATAAAGGTTGACGTCTGTGAATAATTTTTTATCGCGATTTTTGTTATCTCCTCCATTATTTCTTTGATCCCTTCTCCACTTTTTGCCGAAAAAGCCATCCTGTCTCTGAGGTTGTGTAAATCCGCTTTGCTGTAAACTTCTAACAAGGGTTTCCCAAAAGTCCTTCTTATTTCCTCAAGAAGCGATAACTGGCTCTTCAGCTGGTAGCCACAGGTTTCGGTGGGATCTATTATGTAAAGAATCGCATTAGCCGCATGCTTTAGACAGAGGATTGCTTTCCTTTCTGCAGCATTTCTCTTTGCTAGGGGGCGATCAAGAAGACCGGGAGTGTCTATGATTTGAACTTCTTTTGTGTAGCCTATAAAAATTTTCTTCGTGGTGAACGGATAATCTGCGATTTCGGGCTTTGCAGTTGAAACCAGCGAAACGAAGCTCGACTTTCCAACATTTGGGTATCCTGCCACAACCACTGTTGGCATGTCTCTAAGCGTGGGAATTTCTTTTATCCTGTTTTTGGCCTCGTTCAAAAATTTCAGATCTTCATCGATATCTTCAATGAGCGAGGCAATTCTACCGCAGGCGCTCCTGTAAATTGCAACAGGATTCTGTCCACTTCTAATTTTATCTATACTTTTCGAGACTATCTTCTGGATCATTGAGTTTGCCCAAGAAAGAGAGCCCAAAGATTTCTTTATTCTTTCGATATCTACCAATAGATCTACCATTTCTTTGTAGAAGTTTGGTAAAGAGTCGTAATTGGGATGAGAGCTTATTATCCAATTGATGTAATCTTTGGAGACATTGGAGATTGTTGAGAGCTTATTTATGATCCTCTCACGTTCATTTCTTCCGCTAACCTTAGAGCTCCTTCTGAATATCTTGTCTAGCAGTTCTTCTGCCGTCAGCACCGTTGGCAATCTGCGAATTACATCCACAGATAAACTACATTTGAGGATATAATTAGTTTCTGCACTCGCAAAATTTCTGTGATACCTTCGAAAGATATTTATTTCTCCATGTTAAAACAATTCAAATGCGTCAGCGCTTTGTCTTAGACACAACTGCGATTACAGATGCCGGGATGAGGGAGAAGGAAAGCTATACTTCAATCTGCGAATCAGCGAATGAAATTCTAGATCTAATCGCCCTAGCGAGGTTGAAGCTTGAAATAAGCTGTTACATACCTTATCCTTCTGTTTATTCCGAACTTTCAAGTTTTCTTCGCAGGAATGAGTGCGACGAGAATACCTTTGTGAAGCTCGATACTTGGCTCGTTAAGAAAACTCCGAACAGATATGAGGTGAAGATTCCTGCAGCGATATTTTACGAGTACATAATTTCTGTTAGACAGAAAATTAACAGAGGCAGAAGACTTGCCGAGGATTTCATTCTCGAATCTTCCGCAATCTCAAGAGCATCAGAAAAACTAGAAGAAGATATTGGAAATTTGATATCTCGCTTTAGAGACAGATTTCGCACCGTTATGCGCCAGGGATTGCTCGACAGCGCTCCGGATCTCGATGTTCTTCTCCTTGCTAAGGAGCTCGAAGCAGGAGTTGTTAGCAGTGATATAGGAATTAAGAAGTGGAGCGAGAAGCTTGGGCTGAGATTCGTCGAAGCATCGAAGTTTCCAAGGATGCTAAAGGAGTACCTTGCCCTGATGGGGGTGAAAGAAGCAAATGTGGTTTCAGCAAAGAGTGAGTCAGAAAATGAAGAGGAATTCTGAGGGAAAGATAATGAAAAGAAAGAAAAAAAATAAAAACTTGAAACTAATTGAAGCAGAGGTGGTAGTATGCTAAGTGTAAACGAAATAGCCCTTGAAATTGTAGAAACGATGCTGGATTATGAAGAGGAGCTGAGAATACAGTCTAAAAGGCTTGAAAACGACGCGACT
>CAYSRI010000002.1:4277-8912 GCA_964433405.1 uncultured archaeon
TATTGATTGCGGTGTAAATGTTCCAGGGAGTTATGAAGCAGGAATTCTTTACACACAGATCTGCATGGGCGGTCTTGCAGATGTGAACATCGTCGTGGACACGATTAAGGACGTACCCTTTGCATTTATAACAGAATACACCGATCACCCCGCAATTGCTTGCCTCGGCAGCCAAAAGGCTGGATGGGCTGTAAAGGTGGAAAAGTACTTCGCAATGGGAAGCGGTCCTGCAAGGGCTCTCGCTTTGAAGCCGAAAAAGACTTACGAGAAAATAGGATATGAGGATGACGCGGATGTTGCAGTAATTGCACTCGAGGCCAACAAACTACCGGATGAGAAAGTGATGGAGTTCATAGCAAAGGAGTGCGACGTAGACACTGAGGACGTTTACGCAGTCGTCGCTCCAACAGCTTCGATCGTCGGAAGCGTTCAGATCTCAGGAAGAATAGTTGAAACTGCAATCTACAAAATGACAGAACTCGGATACGATCCGAAGCTTATCGTAAGCGGTGCCGGAAGATGTCCTATTGCTCCGGTTCTTGAAAACGATCTTAAAGCAATGGGGGCTACGAACGACAGCATGATGTACTACGGAAGTGTTTTCCTAACAGTTAAGAAATATGACGAGATTCTGAAGAACGTTCCGAGCAATACGAGCAAAGACTATGGAAAGCCGTTCTACGAGATATTCAAGGCTGCAAACTACGACTTCTACAAGATCGATCCAAATCTGTTTGCTCCTGCACAGATCGCCGTAAACGATCTGTCAACTGGTAAGACCTACGTTCACGGAAAGCTGAACGCCGACGTTCTTTTCCAGTCCTACCAGCTTATCCTATAATTTTTTAATTTTTTGATGAGATGGCAGGATTTTGAGGTAGAAGTGAAAAAGATCTGCGAAGAACACGGTTTCAGGACTTACTTTCACCAATTTTTCAAGGACGAAATTGGAAAAGCAGAAATAGACGTCGTTGCTGAGCGGGGAAACATTATTCTTTGTATAGATGCAAAACTGTATTCGGGTCATCGATATAGAGTTTCACAGCTGAAAAAAGAGGCAGAAAAACATTCGTTTCGATGCGAAAGATTCTCGAAGCTTTCAGGAAAAAGTGCTGTGCCGGTTATAATTTCTTTTATAGACGATGCAATATACTTCCACAAAGGTTGCATAATCGTTCCTTTCGAATCCTTGAACCACTTTCTAACCGAGATTTACTACTATCTTGCAGAATTCGGCTATCTCTAGATTGCCTTCTTTATAACTCTGAGTATGGCCTTAACGTTGCCTTTTTTGATCTCCCTGAAAATAAATTTCGGTCTTAGGTAGAATCTTATGTAGCACTTTCTCAGGAACTTTGCGATCTCTTCAGGAGGAACAGGGGTTTTTAGCACGGGTTTTCCAGCAGTGTATTCTTCGAAATTGTCTGTTAGGAGCAAGCCTTTCTCTTTAGCTTCCTCATGTATCTCCGTTCCCGGGTAGGGTGTTAGTATTGAGAACTGGGCGTAATCCGGGTCGAGCTTCATGGCAAACTTCAGCGTCTCATTCATCTCCTTTTTCGTCTCGATGGGAGCACCGATGATGAAGGAACAGATCGCGGCTATCCCGGCTTTCTTAGTTGCACGTATAACCTCCTTAGCATTCTCAAGCGAGATCTTTTTTCTGTAATATTCAAGGATCCTCCTGCTTGCAGATTCGATCCCGTAATAAATAGCAACACAGCCAGCGGATCTCATGATTCTTAGCAGTTCTTCAGTGATCGTGTCAATCCGGGAGGAGCAGCTCCACGTGATTTCCAACCCTCTTCTCTTGATCTCTTTGCAGATCTCCAAGACTCTCTTTCTGTTAATAGTAAAGGTGTCGTCTCCGAAGGCGATGTGTTTCGCCTTGAAATCTTGGCAGAGCCACTCAATTTCATCAACAACATTTTCAGCGCTTCTGGCCCTGAATCTATGACCCATAAAGAGCGAGGAACTGCAGTAGCGGCAGGCAAAAGGACAGCCTCGCGAGCTTATAACCGGGAAATGTTCGAGTCTCTGACCTAGAACCGTGTATTTGTCTAAGGGCATCAGATCGTATGCCGGGAAGGGTAAAGAGTCTAAGTTTTCTATAAATCTTCTTGGCTCGTTCTTTCTGATCTTTCCATTTTCCTTATAGTAAATACCCTTCACACCCTCGAGACTTTTTCCAGTTTCAATCCTCTCCGCCACCTCAATTATCGTTTCCTCTCCCTCGCCTATACAAACAGCATCCACGAAATCGTTCTGGAGTGCTTTTTCAGGCTCAAAGGATGTGTGAACACCTCCCAAAATGACGAATACATCTTCCAAAGCATTTTTTATCTTTCTTGCATAATTCAGGGCGGAATTAAATGTAGGTGTGGTTGACGTTATTCCGATTAATCTGGATCCTTTCAACCTCTTTAGAAGCTCTTTGAAACTGAGCTTTTCGACGAGATCGTCAATAATTCTTACTTTAAATCCATTTTCCCGTAATACTGCTGCTAGATAACCAAGTCCGAGAGGCGGAGTTGAGACTTCAAGTCTGCTTACGACTTCTACATTTGCATTCGGATTTATCAAAGTGATCATACCACAATTGTTTCCCAGACGGCCTTGTTTCTTATGCATCCTGGATCTGGCTTCAGATAGTTTCCGAAGTAGTTGTAAGCCCTTGCCCTGCAACCACCGCAGACATATCTGTAGATGCATTCCCCGCAGCCCTCAATTTTATCCTTATCCCGAAGAGCTTCGAAGACCTCATTCTTCTTCCAGAGATCCTCGAGGTCGTCGACCCTAACATTTCCGACGACTAGCGGGAAGAATACGCATGGCGTAATATTTCCGTTTGCCTTAATTGCGAAGTAGAACCTTCCAGCACCGCAGCCTCCGATGAACTCAGCGAGCTGTCTCAGCCTTTCACCAGCGTTTACGTTGTAGAAATGCGTAGGAATAATTCCGCTGTTGCACTGAAGCGCCACTCTGGCGAATTGGGGAGCAGTTGAAAGCAGACTCAATTTTGATTTTCCATTCCTTTCATAAAGCATTTTTAGCAGCTTTTCTCTCTGTTCGGGAGAAAGATCTAGTTCGGCAATTTCCCTACCCCTTCCCGTTGGCACGAAGTTGTAGTGCATGAACCAGTCAACACCCAGTTTCTCGCAGAGCTCGATCACCGCTGGAACTTCGTCATGGTTCAGCTTCGTCACCGTCATTGATACGTTTACGAAAAATCCGTGCTTTACTGCATTTTTTATGCCTTCTACGGTCCTGTCAAAGCAGCCACTTATACCCCTGAATGAGTCGTGTGTTTCTCGAAGCCCATCCAGACTGATTTGGAGATAGCTTACACCGCTTTCCTTCATCTTCTTTGCCATTTCTTCGGTTATCAGCGTTCCGTTTGTTGCAATGGCAACATAGATTCCTTTTTCTGCAGCATAACTCGTTAGCTGGAATATATCCTTTCTTACCAATGGTTCCCCGCCGGAGAAGGCTATTATGGTAACCCCAAGCCTGTCTAAGTTGTCTATCGTCTCAAGGGCTTCTTCTGTTGTTAGCTCATCCTCCAGCCGCTTTCCTGCTGTTGCGTAGCAGTGCTTGCACCTCAGATTGCACGCATAAGTTATGTCCCACACAACCTGAAAAGGGGCTCCAGGAACGAACGGTTTCCGAACTCCAAACTCGGCTATTCCCTTAATTACGCTTGCCAGCCCTTTTCTCCAGTATGAATCCCTGAACTTCTCCTTCAGCTCTCCTTCAGTAACATTGTAGGCTTCGGCCCCTCTCAGCAGAACGGGTTTCACGATTCTCTCCGCAAGTCTGCACATCCAGCAAGCTTCGGTTCTCGTGCCGACGAAAAGCTCAAGAGCTACTTCAAGTCTGTTCTTACCGCATACTTCGCAGTAGCTGGTTACGCTTTTCAGAGCTTTTCTTGTGACAGGATTGGCGACAAGATTTGTGAAAACATTGAGCTTGTCAAGCATGATATAATACATTTCGTAAGGTTTAAATACCTTATGACTTCAAAAGTTCCTACGTAGGAGGTGTAAAATGCTAAGAGAAGTCGTGGAAATTCTGGAAAGTTTGAAACTGAAGCCTTCAGACCTGAGAATCTACAGCCTCCTAGAGAAGAATGAGCTCAGCGTGAGGGAGATAGCAAAAGAGCTCAACCTATCAACAAGGTTTGTCAGAGAAAGGCTGAGGGAATTGCACAGGAAGGGAATAGTAAGGAGAAGGCTCATCGAAAATGGGTGGATCGGTTACGTTTACAGAGCAGAGGATCCAAAGGTCATTGTTTCTAAGATAAAGAATTACCTTCTTTCCGAGTTTGGAAGACTTGAGAAGGTTTTGGAAAGTTTTTAAAATTCAGGATTAACTGGGTTCATGGAGAGACTCTTTGCTCCTTGGAGAATAAGATACGTTCTGGCCCCAAAACCGAAGGAATGCGTTTTCTGTTCAGCTGTTAAAGGTGACGAAAAGGAAATGCTCGTGGTTTACAAGGGTGAGAAAAGCTTTGTAATAATGAACCGCAATCCCTACAATCCTGGTCATGTTATGGTCTGTCCCAAGAGGCATGTACCATCGACCGAAGATCTGAGCGATGAAGAACTGCTTGAGATCATGAAACTTGTTAACTTGTCA
>CAYSRI010000002.1:8922-12002 GCA_964433405.1 uncultured archaeon
TGAATCCTGACGGGTTCAATCTTGGCATCAACCTTGGAAGGGTTGCTGGAGCGGGAATTGCAGACCATCTGCACTTCCACGTAGTTCCCAGATGGAACGGAGACACGTCATTTATGCCTGTGCTTGCAGACGTGCAGGTTATTCCCGAGGCGCTTGAGGAGAGCTATGAGAAGATAAGAAAGGCCTTTGAATCGATCTTTAAAAAATAATTTTTCTATCAGTTTAGACAAGCTTTTTAATCAGGACTCCGAGAATTTTCTGTGAAAGTCCTAGTTCTCGACACGACGCTCAGAGACGGAGAACAAACTCCTGGTGTTTCACTTACTATTGAGCAGAAAGTGATGATTGCGGAGGCTTTGGATGCTCTAGGTGTCGACATAATCGAAGCCGGGACTGCGGTTTCTTCGGAGGGGGACTTTAAGGCAATCAAGGCCATTGCGGAGAAAGGGCTTAGGGCGGAGATATGTAGTTTTGCGAGGATAAAGAAGGAAGACATCGACGCAGCAGCTGATGCAGGCGCAGACTCGATATTCATGGTTGCCCCATCTTCGGAAAACCACATCAACGCCAAGTTTCCGGGAAAGGGTAATGAGTTTGTAATCCAGAAAAGCGTTGAAGCGATCGAATATGCGAGAGAACGTGGTTTGATCGTCGAATTTGGAGCTGAGGATGCATCCAGGGCAGATCTGGAGTTTGTGATAGCACTGCTTAAGGCTGGAGAAGAGGCAAAGGCGGAAAGACTCACTTTTGCCGACACTGTTGGGGTTCTAACCCCTGAAAGGGCATCCGAGATAGTGAACAGGCTAAAGAAAGAATTGAAAGCTCCGATAGCGATTCACTGTCATGACGACTTCGGACTTGCAACCGCGAACACGGTTTTTGCTGTGAAGAGCGGGGCAAACGAGTTTCATGCAACAATAAACGGGATTGGAGAAAGAGCCGGGAACGCCTCGCTGGAAGAAGTCTGCATGGTTCTCGAATATTTATACGGTATAAAGGTTGGAATAAACAAGGAGAAGCTTTATCCGCTATCAAAGCTCGTTGAGAAGTTCACAAGGGTTGTTGTTCCGCCAAATAAGCCAATAGTTGGTGAGAATGCCTTTACACATGAAAGCGGAATTCACACCTCTGCATTGCTACGTGATGCGAGAACCTACGAGCCGATCTCTCCTGAGACTGTGGGAAGAAAGAGAGTAATAGTCCTCGGAAAGCATGCTGGGAGAGCCAGTGTGGAGGCGATCCTGAAGGAGCTGGGCTATTCAGCGACGAAGGAGCAGATGGACGAGATACTGGCAAGAATAAAGGAGTTAGGTGATCTGGGGAAAAGGGTTACGGATGCCGATGTTAGGACAATTATCGAGACAGTTCTGCAGATAAAGAGCGAGAAGAAGGTTAAGCTTGAGGACCTTGCAATACTCACAGGAAAGAACACGACCCCTATGGCTAGCGTGAAGTTGAAGATCAACGGAGAGGAGAGGATCGAGGCTGCTATTGGGGTTGGCCCGGTGGATGCGGCCATTAATGCAATAAGGAAGGCGATCAGGGACTATCCTGATATTAAGCTTGTTAGCTACCATGTAGATGCCATAACGGGCGGAACTGATGCTCTGGTTGATGTGATAGTTCAGCTGAAACGCGGTAACAGAATTGTTACGGCACGCGGAGCTAGGGCGGACATAGTGATGGCTTCAGTTGAGGCGTTCGTAGAGGGGCTGAACATGCTGATCTGAGCTTTGAAATGAGTAGCATTTGTACAGGGCGAAAATTTTATCGCAATGCCTATTTGATAATGAAAAAATTTAAATATCATGAGTGTTCATGTCGAATGAAGAAAGGGGGTGCGTATTGTGATGAAGGCTGTGTTGTTGCTGGTTCTGATGTTGGTGGCAATGGGATCTGCAAGTGCGCAAGATTTCGAAATGAATGCTACAGATTTTGCGGCAGCATTGCTGAACCAGTCCATATCAGGTATGGAGCAGGCACAGGCATTCCTGATGATACTAAACAAGGCGAGCGATAGTGAGGTCGAGAACTTGTTCCAGAATTTCTGGGGAATAGTTTGGGGAGGTGTGGTTCTGGGCAGCATAAACAACCAGGTAACTTCAATGGTTCTCGAGGAAATGTTAGATGAGAATAACAAGGAAAATCTAACTGATTACGGCTGGCCCGGCGAACACACACTCTACGACACGGTCGGCATGGCTTTTAACATTATGGGTTCGAATGGTGACGTAGTATTTGGAGACGCTGCAGGAAACCAGGGTCTTGCACGACTTTTGATGGCGCAAGTACTACTGATGGATAATCCAGCGCAGTATGGGTACGATTACGACTTTGCTGCTGAGTATGCAAAAGCGATGGCAAAGACGATGTTCGCAGGATTGCAGTTCGCAATGAAGCTCTTAGAGGTCATACCTGACGCGTTCCCGAATTGGTGAGCTAGATCTAAAATTTCAAAATTTTTAATTTTTTTATCGTTGAGACAATCATCATTGAAAAACTTTATATTCTTGTCAACGTATTGCAACTCAATGAAATATACTGAATTAATGGTCATCTTCTTGATCGCACTGGTAAATATTCCTTCAGGATTGGCCGCCGATTTTAACATTTCAGCAGAGGAATTTGGATCATCGCTCCTTAAAAATACAATCTCAAGCATCGAAATCTCCCAGCAAATTATCAGAGTTCTTTTGCTAGCCAACAACTCAACCGATGTTCAGGCAACTGGATACATGTTTCAGAACCTTTGGGGAATAATTTACGGGGGGATTGTTTTGGCTGGATGGCAGAATCAGATCTCTCTGCTTGTACTCGAAGAAATAGGGGACAATCCAGAGCACTACAATGAATTGGGGGCAGGAATAAACTACCTCGGGAGCAACGCAACAACTTTTTTCGGTGATGCTAAGGGAACTCAGGGGCTTGCAAGAATAATGACAGGCTATCTGATGGCACTAAACAACTCATCGAGGTCGTATTACACAGGTGACACTCTAATGGAGGCTTATGCAAGGGCGATCGTCAAGGAACTCTACGTCATCGAACTCTTTATGATTTAGCTTTGCAAGGCAATTCCC
>CAYSRI010000002.1:12014-24830 GCA_964433405.1 uncultured archaeon
ACCTACCGAGGTGGCAAGGTATGTTGAGGTCACTAATATTACTGGGTTTGGTTTTAATTCTTGCAATGCAGACCGTTTCAGCTCAGAACTTTACTATGAAGGCGGAAGACTTTGGAGCGGCGATTTTGAGGAACATGATAGCAAATTTAGAGCTCGGACAATCAGTACTGAAGGTTTTGTATTTAGCCAATAACACATCTGGAGTTTCGGCAACGGGGAACATGATGCAGAACATGTGGGGCGTGATTTACGGTGGTTTGGTACTTGCAGGTTGGCAGAATCAGATAATGGCTCTCGCAATGTCAGATTTGGAAACGAATGAGACCCACAGAAGGGACATAGGAAATGCGATAAACTTCCTCGGTAAGAATGCTTCAGTTGTATTTGGTGATCCCGGTGGAACTTCAGGAATCGCAAAATTGCTTAACGGGACTGTTTTGGCTTTGAGTAATAATTCAAAGTACTATAACGGTACTGAAACGTATCTACAGGCTTATGGCAGAGCCATTGCGGCTCAGATTAACTCTACAGTGCTCTTCCTGATTGAGCTTGCAAAGCAAATCCCGGCAACATTCACTTAATTTCTATTTAATATATTAGTAATCTCTACTTACAGATAAAATTTTTTATCATCTTGATGCTTGCAAGACGCCTTTTGAAAGACGGATTAGCAAGGGAATTGAGGGTTGAAATAAATTAAATGGAGAAGCTATACACAACTGGCGAGATTGTAAAAATATTTGGTTTTTCTTAAGTAACTAAGAAAACTTTGAGCCTGTGTCCGAGATGTGGGGAAAAGCTAAGCCCGAATGGGATACAGGCAAATGAAATGCGGTCTGAAAGAAGATAGAGACATTCTGGCAGTTAAGAATTTGCTTAAAAAGATACCAGATGGATGTGGGGGCTTTATCCGTTCAACCCGAAAGCTCTCCCGTGATAACCTCTCAACAAACCTCTTTTACATAAGCCGAGCTTAACAATCACCGTCAGGATGAGAGAAAGAGACTATCTCTTTTTCAAAGGCTCGTAGTTAGCAGTGCTATCGATTCAAACTAAAAGTTTCTTTTCCCAGCTTTAAGCACTTTGGTTCCGTTCCGTTGAAATATAGGAAGAATTAGCTCTTTTTTCTTGATATGGAGCTGTCTGAATTGAGATCAAATGGCAGGTTAGTGGAACACTCTACAAAAATCTATTTGCTTCGGGTGGGTAGAGTTTAAAAAAGCTAATATGTAGGAAGGGTAAAAACTGGCAAATGATCGAAAACTGGGAAGAATACCTCATCATAGAAAAAGAGCTTAAGAATTTCATGAATTCTGTTGATGCTGATATTAGGATAAAGAAGGCCTTGAGATACGCCATTTCTGCTGGCGGAAAGCGTTTCAGGCCGATAATAGTCCTTTTAGCAGGTAAAATGTGCGGTAGCGATTATTCTAAACTTATAAATCTTGCAATCGCGGTTGAGCTCATACACACCGCAAGCCTTGTGCACGATGATGTTATAGACGGAGCGGAAATGAGGAGAGGTCGAATTGCCTTGAACAAGAAATATAACCCCTCATTAGCAATTCTGCTCGGAGATTGGCTCATCTCAAAGTCCGTTGAACTAACTTCAGTATATGGTGAGAAATACATAAGAGATTTCTCCAGAGTAGGAATGATGTTAACCGAAGGAGAAACTATGGACCTTTACAGCGTTCAGGATAATTTCGGAGAGGAAGAATATTTCGAATGCATTAAAAAGAAAACTGCGATCCTTTTTGCTTACTCAGCAAAAACACCGTGTGAAATTGCAGGTGGTAGCGATTTGGCCGTGGATAGCATGTATCGATACGGATATAATCTCGGAACCGCCTACCAGATTGTGGATGACCTTCTTGAGTACCTTAGAGCCTTGAAGGACAAAAAGTCCGAATTCGAATCGATGACCCTCCCTCAGATTTACGAAAGGGAATTTGGAAGACAAACTGCGGTTGAGAAAACGCTTGAAGCGATATATAAATTCAGGGACGAGAGCATTAGTTCTCTTGGCATTTTTCCAAATTCTGAGGAGAAAGAGAAGCTGATCCACATTGTGAAGTTCATGACTGATAGAATGCTCGAAGAAGCTCAAATAGCATCAGCAGGAATTCGAGAACGGTATTAGAAGTCTTTTAGACACCAAAAAATTAAAAATAATATTAGAAAAAGCAAAATTAGAAATCACTTCTTCTCAGCCTGCGCTTGTTGCTGCTGCGGTTTTTTCTTCTTTGCCTCCAGCCAGTCTCCAATAACTGTTCCAACTATGAAGAAAATTGCAAAAACAACAACTAAAACGACAGTTCCGATAGTTGACCCAATTGTTGCCACAATCACCGATGTGTTAGTTACTATTCCTAGTATTATCCCAAGTATCACACCCAATACGAGTCCTATGAGCAAAGCCTTCTTCAGTATTGCAGCTCTGTTTTCCTTTCCGGGCCTTGTGTATCCGTAGATTATTCCCAAAACCAGCATTAAAACTACTATCCAATCCATGGAAATCCTTTTCGTTTAGAAGATATAAATTTTTCTTTTTAACTATTGTTGCTGCTAATTCTCCTTTTGAAAGGGAATACAGCAAGATAGGAAGAGTGGGAGTTATGTTGCACGTATACAAGCGGGAAAGCTTTGCGTGAGCGGGGGATAGTTCACTCGTCTGAGAATTTTCTTATAATCCTCCACTCTTCTTCAATCGCCTTCTCAAGCTCAGAAATGTCCTCATCGCTCAAGTGATCGAACCTGCCTTGGGATTTTAAGTAATCTGCCAGAGGAATCCTGTTTTCCTTATCGACGTATCTCCTCCCCACTCCGGAAAATCTGACCCTGCCGTTATGGTACTCAAAAAGGGCCCATGCTCCGCTTGCAACAGCCTTTCTCGCGATTTCAATCGTTTTCTCGCTCGGAAATCTCCATCCGGGAGGACAGGGACAGTGGATATGGATGAACCTGAATCCCCCCATTTCCCCAGCCTTTCTAAACTTCCTTCTGAGATCCTCCACATAACCAACGGTCGCGGTGGCGACGTAATCGGCTTTGTGAGCAATCATTATTAGGGCAAGATTCCTTTTCTCGTCCCCCTTCCCCAGAGGAGATGTAGTGGTCTTTGCCCTCCAGAAGGTGCTCAAGCTTGCTTGGGTACCTGTGTTCATGTAGGCTTCATTGTCAACAACCACGGTTATTATATCATCTCTTCTTGCAGCAGAGGCGCTCAAGGTTGCAAATCCTATATCAGCAGCCCCATCACCCATCCAGGCGATCACGTTGGCTTTAATACCAAATCTCTTGTAGGCCTCTTTCAAGCCACAGGCAACGGCATTTGTTGAGGCAAAGGGAACGTGGATTACTGGGATTTTCATTGCCGAATTCGGATGCAGTCCTGCGACAACGGTAGAGCAACCTGCGGGAATAACTAGCACAGGATTCTCGATTTCATCCAAACAGCGCATTGCAAGCGATATGGGGCATCCTTGGCAACTTGTGTTTCCCGGAAGGATCATAGATACCACTCCAACCCAATTCTACCATTTACGAAGTCCTTGAAGATTTTGCAGAAGTCTTCCACGCCGACATCAACCCCTCCAATACCCGCTATCACATTCTTTGCTTCGATTCCACAGGAAGATACCTCTATCCCCAAAACCCCACGAATATCACTGTTTCCTTTATCAACCACAAGAACCTTTCCGCTTAACTCTTTAACTGCCTTTTTTGGGAATGGTCTGAGAAAGCGTAGCCTTAGCAGTCCGATTTTGTAGCCTTCTTCTCTTAGCATATCGATTGCATCCTTCGCATCCCCGCACCATCCCCCCATCATGACGACAACGTAATCGGCATCATCAAGTCTGTACTTTTCTACAAGTCCACCATGATTTCCGAATTCTGGATCTGATTTCTCTATAATCTTTGCAGAATTTTCCAGGTCTACGGCCAGATCGTATCTAGCCTTCATTCTCGCCTTGCCCATTGTTACCGCATTAACTGCGAACTTGTCAGTTGGGAGAACTCTGTAAGCCTGCCTTCTTTCAGGGATTTTTGGATTCCAGATTTCTACTACTTCAGCTGTGTGGCTCATTGTGAAAGCATCGATTCCGACTGCAAACGGGATGTTTACTTCTTCGCTGACGAAGAAGGCTTGGAGAGTCATGTCAAAAGCTTCCTGAGCCGTTTCTGCCATCCCTATAATCCATCCTGCATCCCTTAGAAGAACGATGTCGGTGTGATCACCGTGAATGTTCCAAGGAGCGCCAATCGATCGTGTGGCAACAGCCATCACTGCAGGAAGCCTTGATCCAGCAATCCACCAGCACATCTCGTACATGTAAGCAAGCCCATGACTTGAAGTAGCTGTGAAAACCCTTGCTCCAGCAGTAGCAGCTCCGTGAATAACTGCCATGGCTGAATGCTCGGACTCAACTCTTACAAAACTTGCGTTCAGTTCTCCTCTAGCGATCATCTCTGCGATTCTCTCAACGATCGGAGACTGTGGTGTGATAGGATAGGCAGCAATTACCTCTGGCTTTGCAATCTTCACAGCTTCGGCAATTGCTTCGTTGCTTGTGAGCAGAGCCCTTATTCTGGTACCATCTTGATAGCCTTTTGTTTGCACATTTCCTTGCAAATTCCACACCCCTTGCAGAACCTGTAATCTATTTCGATCTTTTCGTCTATAACCCCTTCTGGACAGTATGAGAAACAGGTTTTGCACATATTGCAGAGCTCTTTATTAACTGCTGGTCTGTAATTTCTCCATAAACCGGTCTCTCCAGCAGCTCCAAGCTTCATTCTCGAAATTAGTGGCTCTAGATCCATTGAACCACCTCATACGCTTCCTTTGCTGCTTTGAGGCTACTCTCCGCCTCTTTTCCAAGCATTTTAATGATAGCTTCCTTAAGGTAATGAAACTCTATGTCTAACGCTTTTGCAATCGCTCCGCTCATCGGCGCGCTAAGTATAGCCCATCCAGCGTAAAATAGACCGTTCTTTTCCGCAATTTTTGTTGCATGCAGATAGTAAGTTTTATCGGCGATTTTGGCGGGATTAGTGGAGTTTATGATCCCCAGATTTGCTCTCGAGCTGACGGTGATTTTCTCATCAAAAACCACGATTCCTTGGGGATTCCTAATCGATGATCTCCTCCTGATTGGAGTGTCGGAAATTCTAAGATAAGCATTAACCATTGCTCCCCTTCTTTCTGGGCCAAATTGGGGCATCGCCTGTGCATATAATCCTTTAAGCATCGCCGCTGTTGCAACTAGTCTTGCGGAAGTGACTCCCCCCTGTCCTCCTCTGCAGTAGATGGTCATTTCGAGAAACACATAAAGAGAAATCGTTGCGGTTTTAAAATAATTTTGTTTTGTCACTTTAATCTACTTCTGCTGCCAAGCCCTCTCCGAAAGGGGACACAGCAAGAGAGTTAGAAGTCTGACAGAGAGTACAATGCATTCTTAAACATCTCAGACGTGTGGTCACGAGTCACGAATGCTCGTTGATGAAGGACCTCTCAATGGAGCGAGAAGCTTTTTGCATAAGTGAGGGTTAGATCATTTTGAGCAGCTAAAAGACCTCAGCCGCTTCGTAAACAACTATTCCCTTATCGGTTATCATGTAGGGTTTTGGTTTTCTTGAATGCTTGACTCCACGCATCTTAACAACCTCCAAACCAAGCGTGGGCTCGTCTAGTTCGCTCTTTCTGATCATCTTAAGACAGATCATCCCGTCGCATACGTATTCGAGGATTCCATATTTCGAGGCTGTTGGTAAAAACTTGTCTGCTTCACTAGTGATAATTGCTGTAACACCGGCGGATTTTAGAATTCTCTTCAATGAAGAAAGTATCTGGTAGCGTTCTGCGTCGCTAAAAAGCGTTTCTAGTACACTTATTGAGTCTATAAGCATTCTATTCGCATTTAGATTTTTTATAACTTCCGGTAATTCATTTTCTATTCTCTCAAAGCTTTTCTTTACACTCAGGGCCTCTAATCGCATTATTTGGATATTTGAAAACCCATCTAAGGCCATTCCAACGCTTTTTGCGTTTCTCAATATGCTTTCCTCTTCTTCATCAAAGCTCAGAATTATTCCACTTTCCCCTCTTTTCAGCCCCTCATAGATGAAGTGCAGTCCGAGGGTTGTTTTTCCTGTTCCATAGCTTCCAATAACTGCAACAACATATCCTTTGGGAATTCCACCCCCTAATATCGAATCAAGACCGGGAATGCCGGTGGAAAGTTTCATAGGACTCTCATAATCCTGGATATAATAAAACCTTGCGCAGGATCAATTTTTGTACTGTATTTTATAATTCTATCCTTTTCAATTATTGGCATAATCCCCAGCATTTTTCTAAAATACATCCATCTGGTTATAGTTTCCTTCTCAGCAACCCATTCAAAAACTATGACACCATCAGCAGTTTCAAACAGCTCTTCTTCCATACCTTTATCCAGAACGTTAGAAGTTAGCAGAGCAAGAAGGAGTATCCCTCTTTTAATACACACAGTCTTTAAGCCTTTTAGGAGGTCTATCAGGTTTTCCCATCCGATCCTTTTTGCCACTCTTGCCAGATCGGTTACAGAATCGAGAAATACTAAGCCTTTTAAGCCATCAAAAATCTCCACGAGCTTTGAAAGAACGTTTTTCTCTTCTCTAAGCATACCCAATGCACTTTTTTCTGATATCCATTTCATGGGAATTATAGAGTCCCTGAAGTAATATTCCGCTAAGCTGACTATGTTCATCTGCACATCTTTTTTCATTTCAGGGAAACTTAGTTTGATCTCCCTCTGCACTTCTTCGAAAGTCTTCGAAATTGCCAGATAGTTCAGTTCATGTTTATTGTAATTGTTTATTAGCATGGTGAGCGCGAATTCCCTAGCTCCGGCGCCGCTATTTTCGTACAGAATCACTAAGCCCTCATAGAAACCACCTATCTGCTTATCTAAGGGCTCCAATCCAGTGGGAATCATACTTCAATCACCTCATCGCACATTAGTGTAATCTGTGAGTAGTATGTTTCGTCCATTTCCTTTTCGAGTGTAAATATTGTTCCAACAAAACCTTTGAGCCTTATCTTACCTGTAATGTGCCTTAAGAACTTTATAAGGGTCTCAAAGGATTTGTAGAGAGATATTGTTGAGAGAGAGTCAATATAAATGAATCTATTGTTCGAAGTTATTAGGTCCATTGCCCTTTCGATCGTAACCTGCAGTTGAACTGGGTCGGGGGAGCTGAGGTAGAAGCATCTATCTTCGTCTATCACTTCTCCACCCACCTGCATGGTTATGCTATCGATAAAATAGAGCTTGTTTAGATCAATACCTTCCTTTGCAAGCATTCTTTTTAGGCTGAAATAAGGTTTGTTGAGCGTTACATATATGCCCTCAGCAAAGCCTGAGAAAAACTTTAAAATCTCTAGACTAACCTTTACGTAGCTCTTTGCATCCACCTTCACGAGAATGATTTCTGCACCGCTGTTTATTGCGCTATTAATCTTCTCTAATAGGCTTGAATTTATAGTCATAATCTTTTCTTACGAACCATCCCTCTTTTATGATGATTCCCTCATTTGATATCTCATACGGGAACCATTCCAGCGGATGGGCGCTACGATATTTCTTGAGAATCCTCATGGCTCTCACGTAACCTTCTGGGACTCTCAGAATGTCCATGAAAAGAAGAGTCTCAACGAAATTCTTTGTATCGCTCCAAGGACCTGCCATTGGTGCCTCTTCAACCCATAATGAAGTAACTTCATACTTGTAAGCGAGATCTGCCATGTATCTGATCGCTCTTCTGTAGAGAACTGTATCAGCTAGGGTTTTTTCTAGGTCCGTGCAGGAATCAAAAATAACCCTATCAACCTGTTCGGCTTTCATACCGTATACATTGTCCAGACTCTCCTTAATCTTCTCTTTTGTCATTGGAAGCAAGTATTTTGGTTCAATCCTTATAAAACGCCAGTTAATCTTGTCATAAACGTCTTTCATGAAATTGAATTGGGCTAAATAATTTCTGCAGTTGTACTTGTTCATGGTCGTGGAAATGAAGATCACCGTTTCACCATTTTTTGCACCTTCAGCGGCCCAGTGTGCTGCTAGAATTGTCTTTCCTATTCCACTTCTCCCCGTAATCAAACTTATCGTGTTTCTATCTAGCCCACCACCCAAGTATTCATCCAGTTTCGGTATTCCAAATTTGGCGAAATCCATAATTTTATGAATAGTTTAAAAATTTAAATTTAACCTTCTGTAGCTGCTAAGAGCAAGTTGTTGAAAACCTCTACTTGAAAGATAGATGGTTTGCATGTCCCAAAGGCTGTTGGTTAGGCTGACAGAGGTTACATATACCCCCTTCAACATCCATGATGTGGTGGCTGAAAGCCGAAAGCTGGTGGCGAGAACTTCTAACCCTCGTAATTCCCCATCGGAAGGTTATTGATGGGCAAGTTCTCTCAATGAAGCGGAAAGACCCCTGCGTAAGCGAGAGGTAGTTCACATACGAAAACCAAAAGAAGCTTATAAATAGCGAAAGCTTACGAATGATATGCCTGCTGCTGTAGATAAGCTCAAGTGTGACGGTTGCGGAACCTGCGTTGACGAATGCCCGGTAGGGGCCATAGAGCTTAATGACTATGCGCATGTTGACGAGGATATCTGCACCGAGTGTGGAAGTTGCGTAGACGTCTGTCCGAACGAGGCGATTACTCTTGAGTAGCGTAATAGGTTTTGGTGCTTTAAACCTAGACAAGATCTACAGAGTCGACAAGATTCCCGGAAAGGACGAAGAAGGATTCGTACGGGATTTGCAGATGTATCCTGGCGGTAGTGCGGCGAACACAATCGTTGGACTTGCGAGATTAGGTTTAAAGACTGCTTATATTGGAAAAGTCGGTGATGACGCTGAAGGACAGATTCTGCTAGAAGATTTGGAAAATGAGAGGGTAGACACGAAAGCAGTTATCAGGGCTAAAGGCAGAAGCGGAACTGCCATGATCTTCGTCGACGATTCTGGCAACAGAGCCATACTTGTAGATCCCGGTGTAAATGATACAATTCGTTACGAGGAAATTGATTTATCTTTTGCAAAAAAATTTGAACTCCTCCACCTTACGTCCTTCATTTGCAAAAACGGTCTTGATTCCCTTAAATCTCAAAAGAAAATAGTTAAAGAGTTCGAGATTGTTAGCTTTGATCCCGGAATGCCCTATGCCGAGAGGGGTCTTGATGAAATGCTCCCGATACTAGAAAGAACGACTATTTTTCTCCCGAATCGTACTGAAATTGAGAAGATTTTCGGTATGGACTACAGAAAATCAGCTCAGAAATGTCTAGATCTTGGTATCAAGATTGTTGTGGTTAAGCTAGGTTCTGAGGGTTGCTGGATAAAAACTGAAAATAAAGAGATTTCTTTGAAACCATTTAGAGTGCAGGTTGTCGATACAACAGGTGCAGGTGATGCCTTCAATGCAGGTTTTCTTTACGGATATTTGAAAGGAAAAAGTTTGGAGGAAAGCGGAAAAATCGGGAATTACGTAGCATCGCTTTGCATTCAAAAGATTGGAGCGAGAACAGGCCTCCCCTCAACAATACCCGATAATTTTTAGGTTCAGTGAAAAAGATTTTAATACACTTTGCATACTTTGGGCATGCTCGTGTTTAGGCTATTCGGAATTTTGATGTTGGTTCTGGCAATACCTGTTTCTGCTCTGACAATAAGCTACGAGTTATCCCCTGAAATCGTTCTGCCGAATGGATACGCGGATTGCATAATCACAATAAAAAATACCGGAGATGGTCCTGTAGATATAAACTCAATTTCATTTATATCGGAAAAGATAGAATTTAAACCATCTTACATCCAGCATGTTGGAAACCTTTCCATTGGGGGAGTCTACTCTCTTAAAGTCTCAATGAAATCTCCTGTAGTAGGAAGGCAAAATGCGCTGATGGTAGTATCTACCAGTGAGGGGTCTTTCTCTCAAAACATAGAACTTGTTGTGGATGATCGGTTTCCTGAAATCTCTCTCGAATCACCCCTTTATCAGGGAGAAGTCAACTACGCTAAACTTTCGGTTTCATCTCCAGTTTTGCTTAAAAATTTACAGATAGAGGCGCTGTTCAACGCATCACCAAAGACTTTTTTTGTAGGGGAACTCTATGGAGTGAAGAGTTTTCAGTTCCGATTAGGCGAAGAGCTGGATTCTCTGAGCTTTAGATTATCTTTTTACAACGGAAGGAGTTACCATGAGATTGAAAAAGTTATTAGAGTTGATTACATACCCTCTAAGGGTATTGCGGTAAGTTTGCAGTCCTCCAAAGACGTGCTTTTTATTGGTGAAGCCACGAATCTTACTCTTGAAATCGCAAATCTCAGAAGCGATGAAATTTACAACATAGAAGTTCAGCTTTCCGGAAATGGAAAGTTTTCTCAGAACAGTTTAAAAATCGACAGAATCGCTTCTGGCGATAAAAAAATTTTGAATTTTATCTTTAGCCCAAGAGAAAGCGGAAAAGCAGAGATTTCTGCAAAAATAAAATATGAAGACTTTTTTGGAAAGGAATGTGAGAAAGAAGAGAAAATAACTTTTAATGTTTTAGATTCCTTTGTCTTGCAAGTGATAAATATCCAGAAGACTCCAACCATCGGTAAGACGAAAATCTCTGGTGAGGTTGTTAATTACGGTGGTAGAAGTGTGTTGAACACAAAGGTTTCAGTAATCTGTGATGGGGAGAGTTCTGATTACTACATAGGGGAGATCGATGCAAAAGATTACGAAACTTTCGATCTCGAGACATCCTGCAACAATGCTACCCTAGTGTTGAGTTGGTGGAATGAAGCTGGGGACGGCTTTTCGCTATCTGAAAGATTAGAGTTGTATAAGCTAGGCCAGGCGGAATCAAATCCGATGCCATTGTATATAGTTGCAGGATCTTCTGTTTTTATCATCTTCTTCATCCTATACCTGATCTATAGGACACGTAAAAAGTGATTGGATGTATTTCGAGCTTGCAAAGAGGAATTTGCAAAGAGCCAAGGTCAGAAGTGTTCTCGCAATAGTTGGAATTCTGATCGGCGTAATGGCGATCTCTGCAATAGGGATATTTGGCGAAAGTCTAAAATCAGCAGTGTTAGAGAACTTTAAAGATGTTGCAAACGAACTTATCGTGAGTCCGAACTACCAGAAGGGCTATAGGTATTTAGAAGAGAAGGATATCGAAAAAATAAATAAGATTCCTGAGATCGAGAACGCTATAGCTGTTAAGTCGGATTATTTGCTCTTAGAGATTAAGGATCAAAGAACTTACGCGACGGTATACGGATTAAGAGAAGGCGATGTAAAAAGAATGTTCAAAGCAGAAAGGGGGATTATAGATCTAACTCGGGGATGCGTCGTCGGAAATTCTTTTGCAAGAATATACGAAGTAAAACCCGGTTCGAAGATTTTGGTGAATGGGATTGAATTTAAGGTTGCGGGGATTCTTGAAGATGCCGGCGCTCGATATGACATAAATCCTAATTTTGCCATAATTCTATCCGAAACAAACTTTGAAAAAGTTTCGAGTGCAGGTTATTCGAGCGTTGTTGTAAAGACAAAAGATCTTGAAGCGGTTGAAAAGGTAAAAGATGAAATAGAGAAAAGACTTAACGCAAAAGACGAGAAAGTTACGGTATTTGAGATGCGAGTGATTCTCAATATAATAGAACAGGCATTTAATCAGATCAACTTATTCTTGATGGCCATAGCGAGTGTTTCATTATTGGTTGCGGGTGTCAGTATTTTAAACATAATGCTGATGTCTACTATAGAAAGAACAAAGGAAATAGGAATTATGAGGGCTATAGGAGCTAGTAGGGTTACTGTGCTAAAAATTTTTTTGCTTGAAGCCCTCGTGCTGGGTCTGATCGGAAGCCTAATAGGATCTGTTCTAAGCGTTGTTGCAGGATGCGGAATAAACTATCTCATACTGAAGGAGACGAAATATGTTTTTCAGATATCTACATTGGGCTATGTAGCTCTTGGATTTACTGTTGGAGTCATTACTTCTGTCTTAAGCGGTCTTTATCCAGCTTGGAAGGCTAGCAGACTTGAGCCTATTGACGCTCTGAGGTTTGAATAGATTTCAATCTTATTACGAAAGTTGCTCCCTTTGGTTTCGTGTCTTCAACCCAAACTCTTCCGCCATACCTCTCAACGATTTTCTTTACGATGTAAAGTCCGAAGCCCAGTCCAGCAGTTTCTCCGTACCTGACCCCCTCCTTGAACAGCTCTTTCTTAATTTCCTTCGGGATTCCAACCCCATAGTCGATTACCCTGATTTCTCCCTCATTGTCAACTTCGCTGAGCACGATGTCTATTCTATCAGTTCCGCTGTGCCTTACAGCATTTTCTATCAGGTTCTCTATAGCTATTGAGATGTCATCACCAGCAAGAACTGTACAGGAGCCTTTCACCGTTATTGGAATCTCATACCTTGATTTAATCTCTTCCACAACATTACGCATCCCGATTGGCTTGAGATTCGTTATTTCTGCTGTAATTGTCTTCTCGAGCGATCCAATTTTTTCTATGTACTCACCGCATTCTTTTACCTCTTTTATGGCTTTTTCGAGATACTCTGGCTCTTTAGTTAGATCATAGACTTCAACAAATCCTGATATTAACTGCAATTTTTTGAGTACGTCAAAATGAAGAGCTCTGGTCATTAGTCTGAAAGCTTCTTTCATTTCGTTGACCTTGTTTAAGAGCATAGCATATTTTTTCCTCTCCTCTTCCAGCTCCTCTACGGTGCAAAAGCACGG
>CAYSRI010000002.1:24840-27706 GCA_964433405.1 uncultured archaeon
TACTTTTTTGTTATGCACGGTGTACAAGCAGAATAGCAGAGTAGACAGGGAAAGATTGTAGAACATCGCAGGAAGGACGAAGAAGTCCGTTTTTGGTAGATACATTTTCGCTGGGAATTGAAGTAAGAAGAGTAGGGATATCATAATCCAGTAAATTGCAGTTTCTGTTCTTAAATAAAGAAATGTCAGTGAAAGAAAGATGAAAATAAGGATTATATCAAGTAACATCATCAGCAAAATGATCTGGGGAGAGGGGTAGATTAGAGCAACCAGTAAAATTGCGCAGGAAACAAATACGGGCATAAATATTTTTTTAGGTGTAAGAAAATTTAGCTCTAATCTCAGCTTGCCAATGCCGTAGCTTAATATTGGGAGATATGCTATGATATAAGGTAAGAAGTGCAAAATGCTCACAGGCATTCCAGCGATCGCGGTTATGTAGAGATAGAGGAAATATACCAGCATAAAGAAGAGTGTAATACTCAGAGACTTCATGAATTTCCTTAGTTCTCCTTCAGAATTTCGTAGCACAAGCACGGACATTAGAAAGGACAGAGCAATAGCAAAGAGCCCGTACAGAGTTATAAAGAACTTGGTAATAGCGAGTTCTTGGGACATTCCAAGGAACTCTAGTGGTTTTACCATCGCAGGTGGTACCATTGAGAAGAGGAGTAATAGTGCCGCAATCTGGGTTCTAGGAGAGACACGAAAGACCATGAAAATAATATCACTCAAGTATTAAAAATTTACCCCCAAAAATTTAAGAAATTGTCCGCTTATCTTTGGGTATGTTTGATGTTGCTATAGTAGGCGGTGGACCTGCAGGGCTAACTGCAGCTATATACTCGGCAAGATACGGGTTGAGGACTGTGTTCTTTGAAACATTTGATCCCGTTTCACAACTCTCATTGGCTGCTAGGATCGAAAATTATCCCGGATTCGAAGGCAGTGGCATTGAGCTGCTTGATCGAATGAAGCAGCAGGCATTGAAAGCCGGAGCAGAAAGCAGGGTTGAAAAGATTGAAAGAATTGTAAAAAAAGACGACCGCTTTGTTTTGATCGGTGAGAATGAATATGAGGCAAAGACAGTGATCATCGCGACAGGCGGAAAGCACCGTGAGGCTGGCATTGACGGTGAGAGCAAATTTGTCGGAAAAGGTGTAAGTTATTGTGCTACCTGTGACGGAAACTTCTTTAGAGGTAAGAATGTCATAGTTTATGGTAGTGGAAAGGAAGCATTGAGCGACGCGATTTACCTTCACGACTTGGGTTGCAAGGTGAAGCTTGTTTCAAGATCACCTTTAAGAGCTGAAAAAGCACTGGTGGAGGAAGTTTCGAAAAGGAGTATCGAGGTAATTCAGAATGCGAATCTAAGGAAAATAGAAGGGAAAGATAAGGTTGAAAAGGCCGTAGTCTTCCTGAGGGACAGAAAGGAAGAGTTAATTTTGGACGTTGATGGAATATTCATTGCAATTGGAATGCGACCGGCGACAGATATTGTTGCTGATCTGGGCGTCGAAAGAGACTCTTTAGGGTACATTAAGGTAGACAGGGAACAGAGAACAAATGTAGACGGTATTTTTGCCGCAGGTGACTGCTGCAGCAATCCGCTGAAGCAAGTTGTAACTGCTTGCAGCGACGGAGCCATAGCAGCTTACTCAGCCTACAGATATCTTCGAGAGCAATTCAGAGAGCCTTAACCTTTTTTCGACTTCTTTAGCCAATAAATCGAATTGATCCCTTACTTCGAGTTTTACACCCAGATATTCTCCCACTGCCCTTATTATATTCTCGTTCCAGAATAAACCGTGAAGATAGGTTCCCCAGCACATTCCGTCATCGCTCTGGCAACCTTCGTCCTCAAATACGGGCTTTTTGGAGCTAGTAACCCCCTTGTGGATTTCGTATCCCCATACGGTTTCGCCCTTTATTTTTCTAAGAATCTCAGCATCCCCTGTAATCTTCTTGCTTACTTGAACTGTTTTTTTCCTATATACTTCAAACTTCGTTTCGGCATCCAACAAACCGAGTCCTTTTACTCTAATTTTCCCGTGCTCTACGCCATAGTCGATCAGTTCTTTCCCCAGCATCTGGTATCCACCACAGATTCCGATAATTGGCTTTTTTCCATAGATTTTTTTGATCTCTTCGCAGATCGGCATTGATTTAAGTATTTTGAGATCCGCAATTGTGTCTTTGCTACCCGGAATTATCAAGATCTCACAGTCTGGCTTATCCCTCATATCCAAAAAGCGCGAGATTTTTCGCAGGGGTTCGAAATCTGTAAAATTGGAAATTCTCGGAAGCCGAACTATTCCAACTAGTCCCGAACCGTTCCACTCTTCGATGTTGAGTGAGTCTTCTGAAGGGAATTCTGAATTAAGGTAGGGTATTATTCCCAGCACTGGTATCTTGCACAATGACTCGAGCTTGATTACTCCGTCTCCTAAAAATTCCTCTGATCCACGAAGACGGTTTATCACAAAGCCAACAACAAGCTTTCTCACGTCCTCAGGGAGGAGCTGGTAGGTTCCGTAGAGTGAAGCGAAAACTCCACCGCGATCTATGTCTCCTACGATCAAAATACTAGGTTTGGCATATCTTGCAATGTGTATGTTAGCCAGATCTCTCTCGTACAAGTTTATCTCGGCCATCCCTCCAGCGCCCTCAATTACAATGATTTCGAATTCTTCTGCTAGGCTTTCGTATGCGTCTTCAACGATCTTTTTGAGTTCTGGAATCTTATTGTAGTAATCTTTTGAGTTGAAGTCGCCAATAGTCTCTCCAAGGACCACGAGCTGGGAAACGAAATTTCCCTTTGGTTTCAGCAGTATCGGATTCATCCTCTCGTCTGGTTCAATTCCTG
>CAYSRI010000002.1:27716-28290 GCA_964433405.1 uncultured archaeon
CATGGCCTGAGCAATCGCTATTTCCTTCCCCTTTTTTGTCACGAAGGAGTTCAGGCTCATGTTCTGGGCCTTGAAAGGTGCAACGTCGTAGCCCTTTTTTGCGAGGATTCTGCAGAGTGCCATTGTTAGCAAGGTCTTTCCCGCACTACTCGATGTTCCGCCAACCATTATAGCTTTCATTCCCATCTCTTGTATTCGACTTCAAGTCCCAGCTGTTCCATTATTCTTGAAACAAGAAAATCGACCAGTTCCTCAATATTCTTCGGTCTAGAGTAAAAGGAAAGGATGAGCGGATACACGATGGCGCCTAATTCGGAAAGTCTTAAAAGGGCCGATAGATGCCCTTTATGCAACGGAGCTTCTCTAAAAGCAATTACAAGCTTCCTTCTCTCTTTGAGAGTAACGTCTGCAGCTCTTGTGATCAGATTGTCTGTTATTCCGTATGCAATGCTCGCTGCTGTCTTCATGCTACATGGCACGATTGCCATCCCATCGTGTCTGAAGCTTCCACTGGAAAATGGGGCGTAGATTTCGTCTTCATCGTAGTATTTAGTAGCTATTTCTCTGAGATAAG
>CAYSRI010000002.1:28300-30767 GCA_964433405.1 uncultured archaeon
CGTATTCTGTTTCAGCCTTCATCGTTATTTTTGCAGCTCTTGAAGCCACGACGTATACTTCGATGCCTTTCGATACAAGCCTTTCAATAAGCCTAATTCCAACAATCTGCCCGCTTGCTCCAGTCAGTGCAACTATCAATTTCATATAAGGGGTTCAATGTCTTCATCGAATAAGTTGATCGTCTTTTCTTCTCTTTCTTTTTCAGCGGTTTCTATTCCTTCTTTTGCTTCAATCGCAAGCTGTTGCAATTCCTTTACTCTTGGTGCATCGGTGATATTAGCCAGAACAACCAGAGCAGCGACATGTTTCGTCCTTTTTGTTGGATAATCTCCCGCTCTTACCTCCACGCCGGCGATCTGTTCCTCCAGCCATATCTTTGCCTTTTCAATTCCTTTTCTGTCTAGATGTTCTGGAGGTCCTGCGACAAGGATAAGAGCTCTTTCAGCGCTACTTATGTTGCACGGAAGTGTTAGCCTGCCAAGAGCGGCTCTCTTTACGAGTGATGCTATCTTTATTGCCTTGTCACTTTCGATCGTTTCAAGCCCCTCCTTGTTCTTCTTCCTGAAAAATGGAAGTCCCTTCTTTTGTTCGGTCTCAGCCAAGCTCGTTGCGTAGCCTATTGACGATATTCCTCCTCCTTTCAGTGTGTTTATCACTTCGCTGCTGTCCACAACCATTTCGCCGACCAAGTCCTCCTCAATTGGCTCTCCGGCCCTTGCAAGAAGGGCTATTCTGCGAACTATTTCGTCGTTGATTTTCGCAAATGAATCTCTCAAGCTCACACCCTCGAATTTCCACGCTCCGTTGTCGAATAGAATGAGATTGTCCACATATTTCAAAAGCGAAATCATGCTCCTTGCAGCATTAAGCGAGTAAAGCTTTCCCTCTTCAGGAGCGGGAAGGACTCCAAATGCATAAACAGGCTCGGAATACATTTCTGAAAGATGTTTTGCGAGAACAGGGGCACCTCCACTTCCAGTTCCACCGCCAAGACCTGCTATGATCAGAAACGCATCTAGATCGTGTGTTCCCCTTTCATCAATTGCATTCAATATTGTCTCGATTTCATCTTGAGTGATCTTCGCTCCCAGTTTGTTATCCGTTCCGACTCCATGACCCTTAACAACGGTCTGCCCTATCAGGATTCGGTCCTTCATCGGAACGTGCTTCAATCCGAGTAAATCCGCTCTTGCGGAGTTTACAGCGAGCCATCTCATCCGAATATTCGATCCTCTCATCTTTTCATTCTCGACGAACATGTCTAGGATCTTTCCTCCCGCCTGTCCGAAGCCTATGACGAATAACCTCATTCTGGCACCCTTTAAGACATAATATCACTTTTTATTTAAATTTTTTGCATGTAGAAAAGACTATATTTAGCAACTCAAAATTAGAGCCATGAAAATCGGAATAATCGGTGCTAGTGGTTATACGGGTGGTGAACTTCTTAGACTGCTTGTGATGCATCCTAAAGCTGAGGTTATTGCAGCTTCTTCGAGGAGATTTGAGGGAAAGGAAATATGGAAAGTACATAAATTCCTGAAGGGTTTTTATGATTTGAAATTCTGTGTGCCTGAAGTTAAGAATTTCTCGGATTGTGATCTGGTATTCACAGCGGTTCCTCACGGAGAGGCGATGCTCTACGTTCCAAAACTCCTCGAAATTGGTTTGAAAGTTGTGGATCTATCTGCGGATTATCGGCTACCAAAGGAAGTTTACGAAAAGACGTATGGAATAAAGCACACGGGCTATCTGGAAGCTGTTTACGGAATTCCTGAACTGCACAGAGATGAGATAAGGAGAGCGAAACTCGTGGCAAACCCAGGCTGTTATCCAACGGGAGCGATATTAGCTGTTGCACCTCTAGCAAAGCTCGAGCTAATTGAAAGAGTCGTGTTTGACTGCAAGAGCGGGATCACAGGTGCAGGCGAAAGTCCATCAGATTTCACGCATTATCCAAACCTGCACGAATCAGTGGTGCCGTACAAGGTAACGGATCACAGGCACTTTCCTGAAATTCTCCAAGAACTTTCCAGATTTCAGAAGGGTTTGAGGGTTTCATTTACACCTCAGGTCTTTCCCGGATCGAGGGGGATTCTAACAAATGCTCACGTGTTTTTGAGGGGGGAACTGAGCAAAGAAGAGCTTTATAGAATATACGGGGAATTCTACAGGGACTGCTACTTTATTAGGCTTCAGGATGAAGTGAAACTGGCTCAAGTTAGGGGAAGCAATTTCTGCGACATAGCGATTTATTCGGACGGAGAGAGAGCAGTGGCGATCTCTGCGATAGACAACATGGTCAAAGGGGCTAGTGGACAGGCGATACAGAACATGAACCTGATGTTTGGCTTGGACGAATGGACAGGACTGAGAATCCCGCCCCTCTTTCCATGAAAAAATTTTTTAGTTGAGAGAAAGAGAGGAGCCGATGGAAACGGTAAAAATTAACGTTGGAAAAAACGG
>CAYSRI010000003.1:0-14241 GCA_964433405.1 uncultured archaeon
GATCCTGAGAAGGGCTTTGAAAGAGGAGGAACTGAAGAAGAGGGAGGGCAAATAAAGCCCAATTATTCTTTTGTTTTATTCTACCCATCCTAGTCTCAAACAGAAAATTTTTAAGGTTCAATTGCTATTTAAAAGCATGAACACGCTGAAGTACCGAAACATCGAGATAACCTGGCTGAAACATGCGGGGTTCAGGCTGAAGGGCTCAAAGGTTGTTTACCTCGACCCCTACGAGGTTCCGGCTGGGCACGAAAAGGCTGATATAATACTTGTCACCCACGACCACTTCGATCACCTCGACCTGAATTCAATAAAGAATCTGGCAAAAAGCGAAACCATAGTTATACACCCGAAAGAATGCTCTGTAAAGGGGTTTGAAAGCTTTGCCATGACTGAAAATCAGACAACCAACATTAAGGGTGTGGAGGTCACCGCCGTGCTAGCGTACAACATTGACAAGCCCTTCCACAAGCGCGGCGTACTCGGTTACATCGTGAACCTTGACGGAGTTAGAGTGTACCACGCCGGGGATACTGACAGAATTCCTGAAATGAAAAAGATCGCTGTCGATATAGCCCTGCTTCCTGCTGGCGGTACGTATACTATGGATATGGAGGAGGCTATAAAGGCTACACAGGATATCAAGGCCGAAGTTTACATCCCAATGCACTACGGGGCGATACCCAACACCAAGGCGGATCCGAAAGTGTTTAAAGCAAAGGTTCCCAAAGCCGTGATCCTTGAGCCGTTACTGCGATAGCTCCCTCTGAAGCTCGGCCACAACGACGTTGAATCCCAAAGCGCATTTATCTGGAGCTTCTCCTATAATCCTACCTACAACGACCATTTCACCGTTTTTCAGCTCCACAGGGTGGCAAAGATTGAACATGCTGCATTCATAGTGATCGCAGACTCTCTCCTCATACCTCATCTTCGCCCCTTCAGCCAGGTTTGAATCCACAAGGGCTATGATCGGAAGCTCAACTACTTCAACCGCAATAACACCGTCCTCGTGAAGAGCACAATCCTGAACAGTGCCATCCCTGAGTCCCACAATCTTGTACTTCGCACCTTCCCTGAGCCTTAAGCATGCTTTTTTTATCTTGCAGTTATCGCATTCTGGCTTTGCACCAAGGAAAATGAATTCAACCCCTATTTTAGCCCAGCTCTTTCCGCATAAGGTAATTATTCTGTTAACTTCACCATTCATCAGCATCACCAACTTTTTTGGTCATCTCTTAATATTTTAAGCTTTGCTATGAAAAAATCGATAAGGTATTTAAATTAATCTCCAATTCCACCACATGGATCAAAAAAAGCTTGTGCTCATTGCTTCGACCATTGCATCATTCTTGACACCCTTCATGGGCTCTTCGGTAAATCTTGCTCTTCCCAGTATTGAAAAGGAATTCGAGATCGACGCCATATTTCTGGCGTGGATCACAACCGCATTTTTGCTCTCGACTGCAATGTTTCTCGTTCCAATGGGTAGGCTGGGAGATATTAAAGGAAGACGAGCCTTTTTCATTTTCGGACTTTTGTTATTTGCTCTATCATCTCTGCTATGCTCTCTTGCCTTTTCTGGAACTTCTCTTGTCCTTTTTAGATTCATGCAAGGCATAGGCTCGGCGATGATTGCAAGCACAGGAGTTGCGATGGTCACGTCTGCCTATCCGCCGCAGGAAAGAGGAAAAGTTTTGGGAATCAATACCTCTGCAGTTTATGTCGGCCTGTCTTTGGGCCCGATCCTTGGAGGTTTCATAACGCAAAACTTCGGATGGAGGATTCTTTTTCTCTTTCCTATATTCTTAGCCCTCCCGGCAATTTTTGCAATCCTAAAAGTCAGACAGGAGTGGGCCGAAGCCAAAGGCGAAAAGTTTGACCTAGCTGGTTCCCTGATGTACTCTATATCTCTCTTCATGCTAATATACGGCTTTTCTCACCTTCCAGAAACTCAGGGATTTCTGCTCGTCTTCGCCGGTGTTCTGGCCCTATTCACATTCGCATTCTTGGAAACAAGAACCGAGAGTCCCGTTTTAAACGTGAAGATGTTCCGAAAAAACGTAGTTTTCGGAATGTCAAATCTCGCAGCACTGCTGAACTACTCGGCAACCTTTGCCGTAGCCTTTCTTATGAGCCTATACTTGCAGTACGTTAAAAACCTGAATCCACAGGATGCAGGACTGATCCTTCTAGCCCAGCCTGTGATCATGGCACTTTTTTCCCCGATCTCCGGTTCTCTCTCTGACAGAATTGAACCTAGAATCCTTGCCTCAATCGGTATGGCGATCATAACCCTCGCTCTGTTTTTATTCTCAATGCTCACCGAAGAAGCACCGCTGGAGTACATTGTAGGAAATCTCATCCTTATAGGCTTTGGATTCGGTCTTTTCTCATCTCCAAATACGAACGCGGTAATGAGCTCTGTTGACAGAAAATTCTACGGAATGGCCTCGGCAACGCTAGCAACCATGCGCGTAATCGGTCAGGCCTTCAGCATGGGTATAGTAACCCTGATCTTCGCCCTTCTGATCGGGAAATCCAGGATCTCAGAAGTTATGCCCGACTTCATCATCGCTGTAAAGCTTTCCTTCATGATCTTCGCTGTTCTCTGCGTAATCGGCGTGTTTGCCTCACTTGCAAGGGGAAATGTGCACAAAAACTAGTGGTGGGCGCGCCTCGGGTCGATCCGCTGTTTCCGCAGTCCTGAGCAATGCGTTCCTCCTCCCCGTACCCCCAGAAGCGCCGGTCGTTCGGAGTTGGCTTGCTCCCTTCCGGGCCTCAGCCGGTGCCTCCGACGAATACGGCGAACCTCTCCTCCAAGAAGCCCGCCGTAACCGCCGACCCTCCAGGACGAGGACTCTACGGAAACGCATTGCCTAGCAAACTGCGGGCATGCGGACCTTCCCTCGGCTTCGGCTCCCGCATATCGACGGTTTCGGGTCACAGGGGACGCCGAATCCCCCAGCCTAGCCCACCAAGATATGGTTTCCGAGAAGTTATATAAGCTTTTGTCGAAAATTCTCTGGAATCAAAGCATTATCGATCTCAAATATGTTCTCTGGAATTCCCTTTCTACAGAAAGCTCGACATATTCAACTTTTCTCGCAATATTCTCTATTTCCTCCCTCTCCTTCAGCGACTTCAACGCCATTTTAGCACCGCTTACAGCAGAATCTCCTGCGAATATTACCTCGCCCTTTGGAGGTAGCAGACCGATCGTTCTAGCACTCTCCAAATCCACGTGCTTGCCAAATGAGCCTGCAAGATATATCCTCTGAATTTCTTCAGGTTTAATTCCAAATTTTGCCGAAAGTATCGTCCAGCCTGCTTTTATAGCGGCTTTTGCCAGAAGAAATTCGTTTATGTCTTTCTCGCTTACAGTTATCGGTTTTCCAAACTCCGTTTCTTCTGCCGGAACCACCACGAATTTCGGCACCCCATCCCTTATCATTCTCCCGCTCTCTCCGGTAAACTTACCGTTTTTGTTTATGATTCCGTTTTTGAAAAGCTCTGCAACGAGATCGATCATCCCGCTGCCGCAGATCCCCTTCGGCTTCTGGTTATCAATGGTCCTGTAAAAAACTTCATCGCCCCTTATCTCGATCTCTTCAATCGCTCCGCTTACGGCCTTCATTCCATAAGTTATGTGCGCTCCCTCAAATGCTGGACCAGAAGGGGTCGAGCAGGCCAAGAGCCTTTTGTTGTTTCCCAGAATTATCTCCGTGTTAGTGCCTATATCTATGAGCATTGAAATCTCCACCGACCTGTATATTCTCGTGAGCAAAAGATTTGCCGTCGCATCCGCACCGATGAAGCCAGCTATCAGCGGTAGAGACGTTACAAAGCCCTCGGAATTCATCTTCAAACCGACTTCTCGGGCTGGATAGCTTATGCTGCTGGTGACGGCTGGGATGAATGGCGAAACACCTATGAACTTCGGGGTTATCCCGAAAAAGAGGTGATGCATCACCGAATTCCCCACGACCACTGCCTCGAATATCCTGTCTGCAGACGTCTTTGCTGAATTGCAAACATCTTCGGTTAGCCTGTTCAAAGCTTCTAAAACAACGCTCTGAAGTTTCTTCAAATTCTCCTCGTTCTTTGCATAGGTTATTCTTGAAACGATGTCCTCACCGTATGCCACCTGTGGATTCTCCGCATAGGCCCTAGCAACAGTTTTCCCGCTCTGCAGATCTACAAGGTGGCAGACCAATTTCGATGATCCAATGTCTATCGCCAAACCATAAACTGGCTCTTCTTCACCTCCAATTGAAATTATCCTGTTTTTCCACAAGACAGCGTTTATCTTCCAGCCGTTTTCTCTCAGAAGAATTGGCAGTTTTCTAAGCAAAGTTAGGGAGATTTCTATGTTTCCGATTTTTTCTTTCAGCCTCTCAAGATCACCTCTCACATCTCTTAGCGTTGGCTGGTCAAGATAGATTCTGATTTTTTTCACCGCCGGATCGAGCTCTATTTCGGGATCTATTGTCGACTCTTCAACCTTTCTCACTTCCATCCTGCTCTCTTTGGGAATAAAGACCACAGAGTCAGCTAAAAGTCTTGACTGACACGCCAGTCGATAGTTCTGCCTGATCTCCTCAGCGCTCAGAATTTTTCTTTCCTGATTGGTTAACTCGCTGAGCTTTCCCTTTATAAGAATGATCTTGCACTTGCCGCAAATCCCTCTTCCGCCGCAATCTGATCTTATTCCCAGATTTGAACTCCTAGCTATTTCCAGAACGGTTTCTTCGCCGCTCTCCAAGGTTCTGCCGATCGGCTCGAAGGTTATCTTCATAACTGAATGAAATCCTTCATTCTGGAAAAGCTCTTGTATGCTATGTTCAGAGTGTACACTGCGGGAAAAACAAGATTAGAGTCCTCAATTGGACCGTATAGGGCAAAATCAAGGCCAAAGGCAATCTGTAGAGTGTTTGCGACTATCACAGCGTATTTCTCTGCCTCTTTTCCCAGAAGATTCCTCAGTCCCTTCCAGCTCGCTATCGCATTGTGCGCTCCCGAACCGCAGGGAAAGCCAAAATTCTTCTTTATCTCTATCCCAGCCTTAACCGCCGCAGGAAGGCTCGGGACATCCATTACGAATGTGTCTATGAGGGGTTTTGTGATTCCCGCAACCTCTAGCTTTGGAAGTACCTTCTGTAATGCTTCAACGCGGGCCCTGCTACTGAGAACATTGGTCGTATACGTCAAAACAATTGCGGCCTCTAAGCCACTTTCCTTCAATGCTGCTAGCTCCCTGTCCTTAACTTCTGGTGTAATTGAGTTGTAAATGACCCTACTCTCGAGTCCGACTTCCTTGACAAATCTGAGGGCGGAGATTTTTATATCGGGCATTGCGGAGTCGATGAGGAAGGGTTTGTCGGTGACAGAAGATATGAACTCCACATATTTCCTAAGTGCTTCCTCGCTCATTCCGACAACGTCAACGAAACCTGGCAAACCTGTTTTATCGCTGAGCTCCTCCTGCTCTTTGACCAGCTTTTCCGCCAATTCCCTGTTGAAAACTCCTTTTTTCTCGTCCTCGACGATCTTGTGACCCTTGTAGAAAATGCTACCTATTAGCAGTGTTTTACCCTCCCCAGGATTTCCGCCTATTTTGACCCCACCAATCTCAAAAATTTTTGGATTTTCAAACTTCAGCATTTTTTCACCTCCAAAAAGCGCCTTCCAACAATAACAACTGCCGTAGCAAAGAAGTGCAGAAATGCGGAAAGATAGAGCGCTGAAACGTATGAAGCGGTCAGATCTCTGATCAATGAACCCAGATAAGGACCTATGATGGATGATGTCATCACCGAGGTGTTCAGAATTGCCGTTATCCTCCCGGCAAACTTCTTTCCAAAAAATGTCGGAACGGCAGAGAAATGAACTGTTGGCTCACCGCCGAGGCAGAAGTAAACGAGAATTCCGAAAAGCAGGATTGTAATAGGATCAGAGTAGCCAAAGATGAAAAAGACTATCGATATCCCGGCGATCGCATAGAGTACAGGAAGAACTTTAAAAGGTCCACCGACCCTGTCGTTAAGGGTTCCCCAGAAAAAGGAACCGACTGCGCTCCCAATTGCTGTTATCCCCAAGAAGAGCGGGATGAACTGATTTGAGAGATAATCTGGATCGAATGAGGCTTTGGAAAGACCTTCGGAGACTATCGTCGCTATGTTCATGAGAATTAGGAACCATGCGGTCGCAGTAGTGAACATGGCTGTGAATAGAATCCAGAACCTCCCGTCTTTCAGCGCTCCGAGAAGTGGCAAATCAGATTTCGTCTTTTCCACGCTTGGAACCTTCCAGAGTGCGACACCAACAACATAAAAGGCTGAAAATATCAGAATTCCCAGCGCTAAAAAGGTTGTCTTTAAGCTATAATTCATGATCAGAAAGGCTACTAGGGGTGACATCAGGAGTGGCGAGATGTTCTGACCGAAAATCGCGATTCCGAAGGCTTTACCGGTATTTTCGGAAAACCACCTTGCAATGACCACCGGATATGTACCGACAAAGAAGCCAGCACCGATTCCAACAAAAAAGCTCCCAAAGTACCAGTATAGTCTGGCAACCTCCCATTCTCTATGCTCGAACATCATCGAGATCATTATCATTCCTGCCAGATAGGCTATTCCAGCGAGAGCCATTGTGGGCTTTGGTCCGAATTTGTCGGCCAAAAAGCCTGCAATTAGCTGGAAAATTAGCATTCCCAGACCAATAAGCGATGCTGAAAGGACTACTGGAGAGAGTTCGTTCAAAGAGTACCGCTGAAGGATGTAAGGATAGAACTGGCTCCAGACAAGAGATACCATTGCAAAAACAAGAAGTAGCGCTATTGTTACTGGATAGAGAGATTTTCGATTTTCTCCGATACCAAAATTCATCGAGACACCCCAGTTTCAAAAAAAGGTTTAAAAAGTCAATACCTTCCGTATTTCTTAATTGCCTCCACCATTGCCCTTACATTTTCCGGCTTTGCATCCCTAGAAAGTCCTCCGTCAACACCAGGCCAGATCATCATTCCGCCTTCCTTGCAGTCTTCAAGAAGCTTCTTCATGAATTCTTCGACCTTCTGCGGTGTTCCGCTGATTAAAAGGGAGTTTGGTGGTCCACTGACCAGAATCACATGATTTCCGAGCACTTCTCTTACCTTTCTTGGATCCGTTTTCTCGAAAACGCCGACCACTTTGCCTTTGGGTGCTTCAAGCAGCGTTTCCAAATGGGCATCGTGTCTTCCTTCGAAGAGAACGAAGGGCGTTTGACCCATTTTTACAACTTCCTTGAAAACCTCATTCAGCGAAGGCCAGTAGAACTCGTTGTAGAGTTTCGGATTTAGGTACTCGTTTAGATGCAAGGGGAAAAAGCATTCCACAATCTCAGTTCCAAAAACAGCCTTCCTTATCTCCCTTGGAGGGGCTGAGACTTCAGCAGCTTTAACAATTAGAGGTTTAACTGCCTTAACAGCTTCTTTTACCTTATCTGGATATCTGTAAAGGTCCATGACCATGTTCTTGATGTCTCTCAGAAAATCGCTAATGAAATCCAACGGGGCATAAGCCCAAGACATTGGAAAAGTCGGATAGCCAAGCTTTGCAAGCTCTCCAGAGACATCGGCCATGAAGGCTCCGAACTTCGCGACTTCTGCACCGAATTTTGCAAGAGCTGCATTGTATTCAGCCGAGCCGGGATTGCTCAGTTTTCTATTTATCCTGGGCATCGCAACCCTGTTTATGAACTCAAGCGGATTT
Organism: uncultured archaeon; assembly: GCA_964433405.1. Classification (GTDB taxonomy): domain Archaea; phylum Halobacteriota; class Archaeoglobi; order Archaeoglobales; family Archaeoglobaceae; genus WYZ-LMO2. The sequence goes on from CAYSRI010000003.1 coordinate 7,755, forward strand.
TCGATGAACTGCTCGTATTCGCCAACCTTCATGATTTCCTTCCCTATGAACTGCGGATGCGCATTTTTTTCGAGTTCGTAGCCAGGCCACCTCGAGTATACGTCCTGCAAAGCCAGGTGTGTTGGTCCAAGGATGAATCTCGCCGAAGAAGATATATCGGGCTGTTCAAGGAATGCCACCGTGTATATCATCCCCTCAAGACCCGCAATAACTGTGAATGTGTCAAAATCGAAGTCTCTAGCGACTTTAAGCCAAGCTGTTTTACATTTTCCAAAGTCAAAGAGAACTTCATGAGTCGTATACCCTGCATAACTTCCATGCCAGACTGCTGTTGCAGCAGTTATCGGCACTCTGTCAGGCTCCTTTCCATTTATAACGTCCTCGATCCTCTGCCTTCTTTCTTCCATCAGTTTAAGGGCTTTTTCGTCCATCTAACTCACCCCTGCAAGTACCTTTATTTTTCTTACACCGACGGCAGCATCATCGGCCCATTCGTCCGCACCGGTATAGGTCTTCACTTCTTCGCTCGTTCGTCCACCACCAACGATTATCTTAACCCTGTCTCTCAGCCCAGCATTCTTTATCGAATCAATAGTTTTCTTCATACTCTCAATCGCTTCAGTTAGCAAACCGCTCAAACCCACGACCTGCGGATTGTACTTCTTTATTGCCTCTACAAAGGCTTCTGGAGGCTGATCCACGCCTAAGTCCACGACTTCAAAGCCTTCAGCTTCCATCAAGGCAATGACTATGTTCTTTCCAATATCATGCACATCTCCTTCGACCGTTCCGATCACAACTTTGCCCTTGCTTTCTGCCTTCTTTTCGCCAAGTTTTGGCTTCAGAATTTCCATAATCTGCTTTAAAATCTCTCCTGCCATTATCAAATCCGATACGAAATACCTTCCCTCTTCAAAGCGCTTTCCTATTATGTCGGTAGCCTTTCTGACGTCTTCAAGAATTGCGAAGGGGTCCTCTCCTGCTGAAATTCTCCTCTTAGCCAGCTCAACTGCCGCGCTTTCATCGAGATCAGAAAGCCTTTCTATGAACTCTTCCCTAACACCCATCTGCACCACCGAAGATAAGCTATTCTTCCGCTAAGATAAATTTTGTTATGAAATATTTCATAACAAATCTACTTTATATCAAATAAAAGAAATTTGCTGATCTGCTCGCTCTTTTCATGGTTTTAATTTTATGAAAATCCTCTCACCGCTCACGTTCATCTCCGCTTCGACCTTCAGAGCGTCGTAAATTGCCTTTATTATCGACTTAGTCACGAAAACGTTTTCGGGCGCGGTTCGGAATATGAACTCAGATTCACTTACTTTACTGAATTCCCCGCCCCCTCCAAACTCAATTGTTTTAAGAACCTCCTGAGCCTTTACAGAAACTTCTGTGTTTTCAGTCCACCTGTGCCAGATATAAAAAAGGTTCGAAAATCCCCTTATTGCTTTCAAAAAATCCTCATCCTTTTCGAGCTCTGCAGGAGAGTACCTCTCCTGTATCTTCTTCAGCAAAACCCTGTAAAGCTCCTTGTCCAATATTACATATTGCTTCATTTCTACATTGTATATATGGTATGCAAGCCTTTCAAAGTCGGCAGGAAGCTTTTTTATGTCATAACCTGCCAACTTGAAGGCCTTATACAGCCTGAAATATAGATCTAGAGCATCCCTAAAGATCTGGCTGTAGTTTTCAAAATCATCCTGACGCAATTCCTCAAGATTCTGCATCTCCTTATCGGTGAGAGAAATTGTAAGTCTGTAAAACTCTTTCATATTCTTCTTCCTTTAGCTTGTATGGTTATAAGTTTTTTGCTAAATAACATTTATCCTTCATCTGCGAATAGTGGTCTTTCTGGGGATGAACTTCACTTATAAAGCTTAGATCAAATATTTCATCCTTTTTTGGAATCTCCTCCACGTAACCCATAGTCTTCATGAATTTTGCAAGTTTCAGCGTGCTCTCAATGTACTCTTCCGGAATAGACGCACAGTATTTCGGGCTTAATTCAATGATACGCTGAATTGTATTTATGTCTAAATCGCCTCGATAACTTTCATATATCTTATAAGATGCATAATCAATGGATTCTCTGAGCAAATTACACGCCCACTCATGCCTTATTAAAAAATCAAAAACCTCTTCAGGTTTCTCGTTGCAAAATTCTTTATCAACAACAATCCCATAGCTTGGATTCCATTTCCACAGTTCTTCTGATCCACAAACGATTTTTGCCGAGTGTTTTTCAGCTAATACAACTAAATTAGGCGTTCCACAAACGAAATCAAGATTTCCGTCTATAAATTCGTCCAAAACAAACTCTGAGAAATTATAATTAACTACTTCAAAATCAATGTCAAATCGGTATTTTACGCTATTTAAGATCACATCGTGAATTGTTCCTTTGGCCAAAGTTCCTACCTTTTTACCCTTTAGACATTCTGGAAAATCTTTTTCAGTTCTTCCAGCAATGAAAGTACCTTCAACGTGTCCTCCTGCAATGCAAACTATATCTCAACCCTCATTTTTAGAGTGAATCACTGGAGCTAATCCAACGTATCCTAAATCTATTTTCTTCTCCTTAAAAGCTCTTATAACTTCCATTCCTGTGCTGAAAAATTTCCATTCTGCCTTCAAAATTTTTTTCAGTATGTGGGAAGTATGGTAAGCGGTCGAAAGATACCCGATCCTCATATCAACTCAAAAGTTCCTTTATCGGGAAACAGCTCCCGCATTTTGCGCATCCTGCTATCGCCTTCATTGGATCAAGTCTGTATTTTTTCAAAGTTTCTAACCAGAATTCATATACCCTCTTTGCATCTTCAACCTTGGGAGGTGGATGTTTCTCGAGCTGGGAGTAGAATAAAGGTCTGAAAGCCCTCGGAAGTGGAATCGCTCCAGCATCTGCTATTGCTTCAATCCCCCTAATCGTATCCTCAGCACTTTCAAGTCCGATTAGAATCCAAGAAGCTACCTGATTTTCTCCAAAGACACTAACAGCATTATTTAATGCTTGAATGTATTTCTCCCTTGAAAAAAGACCGTTTTTCCCCGGAATAATTTCCAATCTTGAAGGATAGCTGAAAACCTCCATGTTTATGTATATCGCATCTATTCCTGCCTCTCTGAGCTTGATCATGCTTTCTTTCCCAATTGGAGTTATCTCGATCCCAATGGGCAAATCACTAACTTTTCTGATCCTTTCAGCAGTTTCTGAGTACAATTTAACCATTACTTTCTCGTCTAAAGTTCCTGAGTTTATGTTAATGTCTTCAGGCTCAACCAAACCCTCAACTCCATCAAAGTCTATATATTTCCTAATTTCAGGATTATTTTCGATCTCACAAATCGCATTTGCAATTTCTTCGGGACTATGTGTTATCCTTTCATTGCCGATGTCTATTATACAGAATTTGCAGCCCATGCCTTTCTGCTTAAATAAACAAACATTCGTAAGAGCTATAGCTAGACTTGAAGTCCCATGTAACCTCACAACTTCTCCAGCCCGCATTGAATGCCATTTTGGTTCAAAGAGTGTTGCTCTGCAGATCCTTTCCCCATTCCGGAAGATCCAACCTTTTTGGTCTAATCTTCCGAAATAGAATGGTGAAATCTCCAAGAACGGCTGAAGAACTCCTGAATTGACCACAAATTCATTTTCACTCCTTGGATTGACTATAAAATTCCGACCACTTCCAGCAATCCCCGCTCTCGATTTGCCTCCTGTCGGATACTGTTTTGGAGCGACGCCTTCCTCACACCTAATACCACTGCAGAGCAATTCTACCTTTAGTTCCGCTATTCTTTTCACATTATGAAGAGAAAACTAAAATTTTTTAAGAGTTTTTCTTTTCATATACCTGTGCTACATTTCAAGGAAATTAATTTTAATTTTTTATTATAAACCTCTAAGCAAAAATTTTAAATTAGAGTTTGAGTCCAATCTGAAAGCGCATTTCGATGGAATTTCGAGTCCTTTTCAGAAAATCAAAAGTGGAGGAAGCTTTTTGAGATCATAAAAAAGGACTTGGAGAGGATTTCAAGGAAATATTTTAATTAATCCATCTCTTTTTTCAAAGCTTCCACTCTTGAAACGACGCTTTTGGATAACTTACTGAAGAATTTAGAATCGTTACAGTAAATTTCTGCAAGATAAAGGTATTCTTCAACCATTTTTTCTCTTTCTGAAGGATTTATGCTGAATGAAGACAGTGCATCTTCAAAATCCTCATTAGTCACAAAATCTCTACCTCTTCTGAGAGCATTTCTCGCAGACCTAAGTACTAGCTCTTCTATTTCCGCACCATTAAACATCTCAGTTCTTTTAACTAAGCCATCAAAATCCACTTCTTTTATCGGCACCTTTCTCACGACTTTTGTATGAACCTCAAGAATTTGCCTTCTCGCTTTCTCATCTGGTAAAAGGACTGGAATAATGTAATCAAATCTACCAACTCTTATAAAGGCTTCATCAATGTGTTGAGGCTTATTCGTTGTACCAAGTATTATTGATTTTCTCCTAGCGTCTCCAAGCCACTCCAAAAGCATTGAAAATACTCTTCTTGTTGTCTCATGTTCATAATTTCCTCCTCTTCTCCCAAATCTATCTATCTCATCAATAAAAACAACGCATGGGGCAATTTCTTCAGCTAAATTAATAGCCTTGGCAAGATTTCTTTCGGTTTCACCATACCACATTGAAACTATGCTCTCCGTTTTAAACCTTAGAAAAGGAAGACCAAGTTCTTTTGCCATAGCTCTCGCTATTAGTGTTTTTCCAGTACCAGGAGGTCCAAAAAATAGGATACCTCTGGGAGGCCTTAAACCGAGCCTTTGGGCCTTCTCAGGGGAAGAGAATATGTTTATAATGTTCTCCAGTATAAATTCCTTCACAATTTCATAACCACCTATAGCTTCAAAACCAAATTCAGGTTCCTCAACATCAAGAATCCCTGCTTTTCTTATCATCTCATACTTGAATCTTATTAAAGCCCTTTCATCGATTTTTCTGTACCGGTATATAGATTCAAGTGCAACACTTTCTAGCTCGTGCAAGGTTAGACCAGATGTTATTTTCACTATCTTTTCATCGTAACTGAATTTATTGCCAAAACTTTCAACTATCTTATTCAAAATTCGCCTTCTCTCTTCTTCCGTACTTGGCGGTATCTTTATCAGAATAGCGTATTTCAGAGTCTCGTCATCAAAGATCTGTTCAGGATTTTCGGTAAAGACACAAATAGAGTGATTCCTGAAATACATGTCCTCGTCAAACATCCAAGTCCTAAGCGCTTGGATTAGTGCATCATTTTTTGTATGGATTTGAATGACAAAAATTACATTCTGACTTCGTAAAAAAACGTTATCCATGTATTCGAGAGCCGATTCGATGCTTCGAGTCTCTGTTGAAAAAATGCTACCACTGCTAATTTTTTCGTAGATTATTGCACTTTTCGAAACCCTTATCTTCATCAGCCCTCTCCATAAAAAGTAACCATAGATTTCCGAATACTCATGAGCAACACTCATGATGAATTCATGCAATCTTTTTGGGTCTCTTGTCTGAAAGATTGTTACTGTTGAAAACTGTGATTTTCTCTTAACTTTATATTCTTCATTCCAACTCATTAGCCACACCTTCCAGAATATAAGTTTTCAAGAGATAATTTCTTCTCTATATTCTGTAGAAAGATTTCTATTTCTGCTTTATCACCAAAAATGATTATTCTATCCTCTTTCACGCAAATCTGTAGCATTTCTCATCCCTGTCTTCATCTTCATTTCTTCAATCCTCGCTTCTACTCCCGCTCGATTCAGAACTTTAAGAATTTTTTCGAACTCCTCGATACATGAATTCCCTTTAAAACCGTCAAAGTCAAATAAAACCCCTTCATTGCTCACAAAAATTCTTATCTTCATTCTATCACCTTCTAGCGTCTATAAGAATTCCATTTTTAAGTTCTTTTCCAACAACTTCATATCCCATTGCCTTCAGAGTTTCCGTAACTGCGATTGAAATGTAGTACTTTTTAAAATCTCGCTGAGCTTCTTCGAAAATGTCCCCGAGCATAAATCTGTCTCCAACAAACTCAACCACGTCGGAAATTATTATTCCTAAATTACCGTGTTTCATAGCTAAACCAAAATCCACCTTAACCCTATTTCCATAAAAATCAACGACTTCATTCGTAGCTTTGGCTTTGTATTTTTCTATCAACTTTCTAAATGCTAACCCTGCTATATTTCTGTTTGGATTTTTTATATTCGTTCTCAGGTATGTTATATGGCTAATCTTCCCTCCCCCCTTTTTCAATCTCCTTTTTTAATGCATCAACTCTACACTTTTCACTTACAATTGTCTCTCCATGTGATCCTTCGGTTTGCACTCCATATTGCACCAAAGGCACTTCAGGAGGTGACTCTCGTAATAAAAATATGTATAGAAGCCAAGCAAAGAGAATTGATATACCAATGGATAGCA
>CAYSRI010000003.1:14251-25109 GCA_964433405.1 uncultured archaeon
TCTGGATAGTTAATTCAAAACCTGGAACCCAGGAGTATAGATAGTTGATAAAGAAAAAGATTGCATAGCCCGAAAATAGCAATCCAAAAAGAAGCGGGATGTTCCCAAACCTCCTAGCTATATCCCCAAGATAGGGTGGTATTAATCCTACGAGAACGTAACATACTAACATAATCGGCATTAGCTGAGAACTTGCAAGAGTATAAATGAAGAGCATTAGATCCCCTTGATCTATAGATTCAAAAGTTAATAAACTAGAAATGTTAAAATTTGTCACCGGTGGTTTCAATGCGGGAATGAGCGAACCTTCGAACTCGAGGGAAAAATGACCGAAATATCTATATGGTAGAATTTTGCTGAAAAATAGGCCTCCGAGAAAGGCTAAAAAGGACATTTTCAATCCTCTGGAATACCCGTGCAAAAGTGCTGCTGAAATTATTGGAAAAAATTCTGCCTTATAGTACATCAAAGGTAGTAGAGATAAAGCCAAGGATTGCGAAATCTTGTCTTCGTCGCTAAAATAAGAGAGTGTGAAGAGAAGAAAGAATAGTGTTAAGAAACCTATGGCTGTGTTCTGATAGATCAAAGAAGTTGAAAATGTAATGATTATAATAGAATAAGCAATTTTGGAGTTATTAATCCCGAGCAAAAAAATCAGAACACTTAAAAGTAGAATCCAAGTATCTGGAAAATAGCTTGTTATTTTAAGTAAGACATAAGCCGAAAAAGATGCTGCAATTCCAAAAATAAAACTGTCAACTTTACTTTTATTCCTCCAATATCTATCCTGAACAGTTCGAAAATAATTCTGAAACTTTTGGATGAACCTCGTATAGCTGATAGTTGTAAATGGGTTCATAAGTTAATTATTAGTAAATTTTGGAAATTTAAACTTTTCTTCTCAATTTTATTCATAGTATCCTAGTTGCATTTAAATTTAGAGTGTTTCTAATTTCACAATAAACTCTTTTCGCGATATCTTCAAGCTTTTCAAATAGTTCTGGCGAGAGATCACCGATCACGTACGGATTTCTGACTCCTATCCCGAGAACTAAGATTCTATTAGGAACTGATAAATTCAGCGCCTTCATAAGCTCGATCGCCTCTAAAATTCCTGCAAAGTGTGGAGATTTCGGAGATCGAATTGCAAGATTTTTTAAATCTTCGATCCGCGTCACTTCACCATATTCGCCAATTATACTGTCCACAACTATCACAAAATCCTTTCCCACTATGTAATCTATGAGAGTGTAACCGATACTTTCAAGAATTTCAACCTCAAATCCATCGGCTTGAAGCTTTTCCTTAAGAATTTCTCCAACAAGCAATCCAATCCTATCTTCTGCATAAATAGAATTCCCCAAAAATAAAACCAAGGGCATAAATAAAAAGTATTAATGAATAACTTTCAGAAGATCTCCGCTCGTGTTGTAGACGTAGATCGGTACAGGCACCGAACCCGGAAGAGTGTGCGTTCCGCAAGCATTGCATGGATCGTAGGCTCTGAAAGCCATCTCCACCATGTTAAGAAGCCCGTCGTTAACCACTCCTCCTTTTATCAGGCTTCTGGCCGCCTTGTCTATCGAAAGCGTAATTCTTCCGATATTGTGCTGAGTGGCAACCAGTAGATTCGCCCTCTTTATAACTCCCCTCTCGTCTGTCTCGTAATGGTGAATCAGCGTTCCCCTAGGCGCCTCAACGACACCTATCCCAACGCTAGGCGTGGCAGTCGGTACATTTCTCACATTTTGATCAAGGATGTCAGGGTCGTTTGCGAGCTCCTTGATTCGCTCAGCTGCCTGAATCATCTCAATAACTCTTGCCCAGTGCATTGCTAAAGTGTAGTGCGCAGGCTTTCCGAGCATTTCATACATCTCCTCGTATGCCTCCTGAGCCAGCGGTGTGGCCATGCCGTCTGCGGCGTTCAGCCTCGCAAGAGGCGCAACAGCATATATTCCGCTCTGCTCTCCATCAACAAACCCTTTCCAGCCTATTTTCTTCAGATATGGGAAGTCCATGTAGGTCCATGGCTCAACGTGCTCTGCTATGTGCTCCGTGTATTCGTGAACGTCGAATTTCGCGAATTCCTTCCCGTTCGGATCCACAACTCTGATCATTCCGTCGTAGAAGTTCACCCTGTTCTTGCTGTCCACCAGACCCATGTAGTAAGTTCGATGCGTGTATGCCTCGCTTGTTATCAGATCAAGGTATTTCTTGTTGCTCAGAACTATGTCCTTGAAGACTTTAAGAGTGAACTGGGAAAATTCGACCGCCTGATCCCCCAAAACCCTCAGTTGCTTCACGATATCTTCGTTCAAAGGCTTTGAAATTCCTCCAGGAACGCCGAAGACCGGATGAATAACCTTCCCGCCGATCTTTTCCATCATCTGTCTTATGTTTTTCCTCATTCCTATTACCTTGAGCCCAACCTCCTGGCCAACCTTCTTAATAACCCCGACAACGTTCCTCTCCTCTTTTGGAGCATCTGGCCCGACGATGAAATCGGGACCGCCAAGGATGTATACGTGCAGAGCGTGATCTTCGAGCATAAAGAGGTTATAGAAGAGTTCCCTTATCTTCTTCGCCGCAACAGGTGGGTCCACCTTGTAGAGATCGTCAAGGGTCTTTGTGGAGGCCATGTGATGCGCGGTCGGGCACACTCCGCAGATTCTAGAAGTTATCTGGGGCATGTCTTCTGCATGCCTACCCTCTGCGAATTTCTCGAACCCTCTGAACTCCGGTACTTGGAAGAAGGCCCTGACACAATCACCCTTATCATTGAGTACTACTATGATCTTTCCATGACCCTCCAGACGGGTTATAGGATCAATCACTATCTCCTTCGTCATAATTCAGTCACCTCCTTTATCCGCTCCAACTTCTTCAAACCTGTCCTGTGGCCAAGCTTTGAAGCAGGTAGGGAGTACCTGTAGACCACTCCAACCCAGTCTGGAACCTTTCCATAGGCTTCTTTAATCTCTTTCTCCTCCAGCGGAGAGTAGTCAAGAATGCTTGCAAAGTAAGAAATTGCCTTTCCTCCGTAATCCACTATGCCATCAAGCGGACCAAAGCAACCAGTGCACGGCATGTTGGTCTGGGGACACAAAGACTTGCAACCACCCCTCGTAACAGGTCCCATGCAGAGGAATCCCTGAGCAAGAAGGCATTCATTGAGTTTGGGAGTGGCCTTATCGGGTCTCTTGAACTCCTTAACAAGGATTTTTTCAGGCTTGGTATCGTTAAGCGGACACTCGTCGCAAACCGATCTCTGAGATGCCCCCAAGACCGACCCTTTGGGCGGCAGATTACCGCTAAGTAAGGCCTGAAGGGCGTTCCAGAAAACATCTGGGGTTGGAGGACAGCCAGGAATGTAATAATCCACATCAACGACTTTTTCGAGCGGTAAAAGCACGGGCAAGGGCTCGGTGAGCTCGATTTCAACTTTCATACCAGCTTCAGGAATGTTCACGATCGTTTTCTTCGTGGGCATCACTTCTTTCGGATTTTCGACCGTGGGAACCTCCAAGTATTTTCTTTCAAGGACTTCATCACGACTGTAAAGGTTTGCAAGCCCGGGAATTCCTCCCCAAGCCGAGCAGGCGCCATATGCAATGACTATCTTGGACTTCCTACGGAGAAGCTTCACCATCTCCTCATGTTCTTTAAGACTTATTCCGCCGTTTATCAGCGCAACAGTAATTGAGCCGTCAGGAAGCTTTTCTACATCCTCCCTCTTAAAATCCATTGCCACGGGGCAGAAGACAATGTCCACGGCTTCAAAAACCTTCAGAAGTCTCTCTGCTAAATCCACAAAGGATTCCTCGCATCCGCCGCAAGAAGCACACCAGTACCAAGCAACTTTTGGCTTTTCGGTCATTCTTTCACCTCCAGATTTTTCTTCAGTGGTCCAAGCTTCTTCAGCTCGGCCACCATCTCGTTAACAACCTGAACCCATCTACTAGCTTCAGCCGCGGAGATCCATTCGAGTCTGAAGCGCTCCTTTTCAATTCCGAAGGCTTCGAGTAGCTTTTTGAAAAGTTCAAACCTTCTGTAAGCCTTGTAGTTTCCTTCAATGTAGTGGCAGTCGGCCGGCGGATGGCAGCCTGCGACGATCACACCATCAGCACCATCAGCGAAGGCCTGAAGGACGAACTGAGGATCAACTCTGCCTGAGCACATTACTCTGATTATGCGAACGTTTTCGGGGTAGCTCATCCTGCTCGTTCCTGCAAGATCCGTGGCTGCGTAGGTGCACCAGTTGCATGCATAAACGACGATCTTGGGCTCAAAATCAGACATTCACCTCACCTCCCCAAAAACAGCCCTTGTCTGGGCTAGCAGCTGAATGTCCTTGAAGCCCAGATGCTGCATCGCCCCGCTCGGGCAGGCTGCATTACAGGTTCCACAGCCCATACACAGCGCTTTTTCAACGTAGGCAATCCTGTCTCCGTTCACTTTCCTTATTGAGATTGCTCCGTACGGGCAAACGCCCACGCAGATCGCGCAACCGCTGCACTTCTCCTCGTTAACCTGCGCTATCATTGGCTCGATCGTTATCTTGCCCTTTGAAAGCAGCGACATTGCCTTTGCTGCTGCGGCTGAACCCATCCTTATGCTCTCGAGGATGTTCTTTGGCCCAGTTATGCAACCAGCCAAGAATAAGCCCTTTGTTGGAGCTTCCACTGGGGCAAGCTTCAGGTGAGCCTCCCTGACGAACCCCTCGGTTCCGCAGCTAACTCTCGTAACCGCAATGAGCTCCTCCAGATCCCTTGGCGGTAGCATGCCTATGGACAGAACTATCGCATCTACAGGGATCCTTATATTCTCCTGAATCGTGTATTCGAAGACTTCGATGAACAGGCCCTCGGGAGTAATCAAGACCTTGGGGACCTTGTCCTCAAATTTTACGAACTGAACGAGCTTCTTTCCCGCCTCCTCGTAAAGAGATTCGTCGCTTCCGTAGGTCATTATGTCTTTGTAGATTATGTAAACATTCGTGTCAGGATACTTCTCCTTGATCTTGATCGCGCTATTTATCGCAGTCGTGCAACACATCCTAGAGCAGTATTCACGTGCTCCCGGAGTCGTGTTTCTGGAGCCAACGCACTGGGTGAACGCTATGTTCTTCGGGATTTTTCCTCCGATTATAAGCTCTCCTTTTGTTGGGCTCTCTGGATCGAGCATTCTCTCGAGCTGGAACAGCGTTATAATGTTCTCATGCAACCCGTAGCCATATTCTCCCTTGAATGGCCTGTAAGGATCGTAGCCCGTTGCAATTATCAGCGCACCAACCTTGAGCTCAACAATCTTTGGCTCTTCCCTGAGATTAATGGCACCGAACCTGCAAACCTTTTCGCATTCGCCACATTTAACGCAGACTCTGTGGTCCACTGCATAGTATGGCGGAAAAGCGTTGCTAAATGGCAGGAATATTGCCTTTCTCCTGTTCAAACCGAAATTGTACTCGTTCGATACCTCAATCGGGCAAACCTCCTCGCACTCTCCACAACGAGTACACTTTTCGTTAACATATCTCGGATTCACCCTTATCTTTGCCGTGTAATTGCCTGCAAATCCGCTGAACTGTATTAGTTCCGAATTTGTGAATATCTTTATTCTTGGGCATTCCCTAATCATCTCGAACATTTTGTTAACTATTTCGGCACCCTTAGTCTTTGGATCCACGTAACCAATTAGTGCCGCCTTTCCACCTATTGTCGGGCTTTTTTCCACGAGATAAACCTGGAATCCGTAGTTTGCAAGCTCCAAAGCCGCTCTGAGCCCGGCTACTCCGCCTCCGAGAACCAACGCGCTCTGCTCTGCTTTTACTTCAAGCTCCTCCAGAGGCTCAAGATATCTCGCCTTCGCTACTGCCATCCTTACGATTTCCTTTGCCTTCTCAGTTGCTTTCTCCTTGTCATGATGTACCCAAGAGCAGTGCTCTCTGATGTTTGCCATTTCCATTAGGTACTTGTTCAGCCCAGCCTCCATTACCGCGGTTCTGAAGGTTACCTCGTGCAGCGAAGGAGAGCATGAGGCTACAACAACTCTATTTAAATTGTTCTCCTTTATATCCTTCTTTATAAGATCCTGCCCAGGTTCTGAACACATGAAAACGTAATCTCTTGCAACTACCACGTTAGGAAGGGTTTTTGCATACTCGGCCACCTTCTTCACGTCCACCGTGCCCGCGATATTAAAGCCGCAGTGGCATACATAAACACCTATCCTAGGTTCGCTCATTTGCTCGCTCATTTAACCACCTCCGGGGTCGGGCAGGCCAATCTTTTCGCAATCAGCGCAGCACGAGCGGCAGCAGCGCTCGCCTCTGTGACCGAATCGGGAATATCCTTAGCACCTGCTACTGCTCCAACGACAAAAATGCCTTCAACCGTTGTTGAGACTGGATCCAAGTACGGATTCTTCAGCTGCACAAAACCGTCGTTTGTCAGCTCAATCGGGAAGTTGAGCTTTGAATTCGGCCTTACTGCCATGGAAAGAACTACCATATCGTATTCCTCTGTCTTGAGGTAGCTTGCGGCTGTGTCTTCGTAAACTATCTTCAAGTTCTTTGTCTCTGGAACTTCATCAATTCTCACCACTTTTCCTCGAATGTATTTAACTCCAAATTCCTTCTTCGCCCTTTCTACGAACTCGTTAAATCCCTTTCCGAAGGCTCTTATGTCCATGTAGTAAACCGTGCAGTCTACATCCGGTAGATGTTCCTTGGCCAGAATTGCCTGCTTTGTTGCAGCCATGCAGCAGTAAGCCGAGCAGTAGTGGTTGAACCTCACATCTCTAGAGCCAACGCACTGAATCCAAGCAATTCTCTTGGGATGCTTTCCATCCGATTTCCTAACAATTTCACCGTTTGTTGGACCCGTAGCAGAGACGAGTCTTTCAAATTCCAAGTTCGTGTACACGTTCTGGTGCTTTCCGTAGCCAAACTCGGGCAGATTTTTTGGATCGTAAAGCTCCATTCCCGTCGCAATTATAATCGCGGCAACGTTAAGCTCTATGATTTCAGGCTGTTGATCGTATCTGATCGCCTTGGTTGGGCAATTTCTTTCGCAAACCCCGCAAAGCGGCCCTTTTGCCTTTTCCTTTGCCTTCGGAGGTGGATTTAATCTCATGCAGTGTTCTGCATCAATAACTGCTCTCTTCGGAACAGCCTGCGGAAACATTATGTAGATAGCCCTTCTCTGCGATAGGCCCATGTTGTACTCATTGGGAACCTTTGTCGGGCATTTCTCCGTACAAACACCACAACCGTTGCACTTGCTCCAGTCAACGTAGGTGGGTTTCTTTAGAATCTTAACTTTGAAATTGCCTGCCCTACCGCTTACCTCCTGAACTTCAGAATACATTATCAGTTTTATGTTCGGATATCTCAGCAGAGACGCCATCTTTGGCGCAAGAATGCAGGAAGCACAATCAAGCGTGGGGAATGTCTTGTCAAGGTAAGCCATCTTCCCTCCAACACTTGGGGCTTTGTCAACAAGGTAAACGTCAATTCCCTGCTCTGCTAAGTCCAACGCGGCCTGAATTCCCGCTACTCCTCCTCCAACAATTAAAACGGAACCCATATTCAATCACCTCTGAAATATCCCGCACGTGCACCTACGTAGTAGGCGATAACCTTGTAAAGCCAATGTGTATGCTTTCCAAAGGCGAACTCGAGAAGCAGGAATGGTATTAGGAAGCTGAGAAGCAGCGCAAAAGCGATGTATGCATATAGAATCATCGAGAGATCGTAGAACACAAAGACTAAGAGAGCCATCAGCGCAACAGGGAACAAGGTTACCAGAGACATCCAGTCAGTGGGTGTTGTGAACTTCTTGTAGTACCAGTGAGTTTTTTCACCAGCTGTGAGTCTTTTCATCAGCGGAGAGCCAACACCGACAAGCAGAGAAAACGAAGCAATATAGATCAAAGCCCTCGAGAGAATCTTGAACTCGAAGAACTTGTGGAGCACTGGGAACGGGATTGCAAGCACGTAGATAATTGCAAGCAGAATGAACAGCCCAAGACCGACAAGGATCAGAACGTGTTCGAGTATTCTTTCCCTTTTATGCGGAACGCCCATTGCTTCAGTTTCCAATCTTATAAAGAAGTTTGCAATAAGCTTAAGCGTTTTACCCAGACCAACTTCCTTCTTTTTGTCCTTGATCATGAACTTGTAGGCCCTGTAACCGCTCGGAAGCAGAATTGCAAGGGCAACAATGAATACAGCCACTACCGGAATCAATAACTCAGATATCATCACTAGCTTACCCGTAGAAGCGAACTGCAGGATTTTCTGCCAGTAGAAACCGAAGTAAATCAGAAGCGAAACAGCGAAAATTGCAAGGTATGCAATAAGCTTTGAACCAAGAGAGGAGCCGTTCCACCACTTTGCAAGCCCCGTCCAGTCGTACTTGTTTGACTGATATCTTCTTATCGCCGCTAGGATCTCTGAGGGGCTGGCTCCGCGGGGGCAGCTGTCTGTGCAGTCGCCGTGAAGGTTGCAGGACCATGGAGATATGTCGCCAAGAATCTTTTCCTCCACGCCAAGCTGTGTGTATCTTATAGCCCTTCTGAAACTAACGTCCATCTCTTCTGAGAGCGGACATACTGCTGTGCAGGAACCGCACTGGTAGCACTCCAATAGACTCTTGCCTCCAAGTTTGAAAACTTCTCTGTTTAGAGTTGGGTTTATCGAAATAAATTCACTTTCTCCAGTCATTCAAACCACTCTCCGACGTTATCAAACTTCTAATTGACGTTCTACATGAAAATTTAGGGTATTTAAGTTTTACGTTCACAACATATATTAAATTTTCTATTTGAACATTATTAAAAATTACTATAAACTTATAGAGTTATGTTGGGAGATTTCCACCCGACCGCAAAAATATATAGCTCTGAAAAAACTCCATACTATGAAATATTCAGACTACGTAGATAAAGCCCACAAGCCTGACCATGATAAAGAGATTTTGGTGTCCTTCACGGTAAAACCTGCGGATAATTTTACTGTAGAGGATTGCGCAGGAGCAATTGCCGCTGAGAGCTCGACAGGAACCTGGACGACGCTGACTGGGTGGTTCGACGGGACGAGAGTGAAGGAGCTTTCCGCAAAGGCTTATGAATTCCTGAAAATGGGGGAATACTGGAATGTCAAGATCGCATATCCCTTGGAGCTTTTCGAGGTCGCAAATCTCCCAGGTTTCCTAGCTTCTGTCGCCGGAAACATCTTCGGTATGCGAAGGGTTGAAAAGCTCAGAGTTGAGGACATATACTTTCCGAAGAGCTTCTTAAAGAATTTCAAGGGGCCCCTGAAGGGATTGGAGGTAAAAAGAATCTTCAGAGTTGACAGGCCCATTGTTGGAACCGTTCCAAAGCCAAAGGTCGGGTATTCTGCTGAGGAAGTTGAGAAACTTGCCTACGATTTGCTTTCAAGCGGTCTGGACTACATTAAGGACGACGAGAACCTAACCAGCCCCGAGTTCTGCAAATTCGAAGACAGGTGCAGGAGGATAATGAAGGTTATCGAGAAAGTTGAAAGGGAGACTGGGGAGAAAAAGGCCTGGTTTGCTAACATCACCGCAGACATAAGGGAAATGGAAAGGCGGCTCAAACTCATTTCAGAATTCGGAAATCCATACGTAATGGTCGACGTAGTGGTCACTGGCTGGAGCGCGCTGACATATATCCGAGATATCGCAGGAGATCACGGACTGGCGATCCACGGACACAGGGCAATGCATGCGGCCTTCACTAGGCACGATCACGGGATCTCGATGTTTACACTAGCAAAGCTGTATCGCATGATCGGGGTTGATCAGCTCCACATCGGCACCGCCGGTTACGGAAAGCTGGAAGGCAAGAAGATTGAAACCGTCGAACTCGCAAAACTACTTAGGGGCACGAAGTATTTTTCAGTTGATCCCCTACACTTCGATCAGGATTTCGATCGTATAAAGCCCGCCATGCCGACCTCCTCTGGCGGTCTGCATCCGGGAGTTCTTCCAGGAGTGGTTGAAGCTCTGGGCAAAGATCTTGTCCTACAACTTGGCGGTGGTGTGCTTGGACATCCTGACGGAGCAAAAGCCGGAGCCATTGCAGTGAGACAGGCTATAGATGCGATAATGGGTGGAATTCCGCTGCAAGAATATGCAAAAGACCACAAAGAGCTTTCAAGAGCTCTGGAAAAATGGGGATTCGGTGCTCCAATCTGATAACTTTTCTGAAACTAAAATATCCTTTTTTAACTCATTCGTATGCTTTCTTCCCGTAAACTCTCTCATAAGCCTTGCAGTACGGGCAGATTTTTCTGTCAACGTATTTCACGAAGATTTTTGCCAGCCTGTTCCCCTTCCTTGCTCGAGCACAGACGGGACATTTCTCCCTGCAAAAATTTGCTTTTTTAATCAGACTCTCCTCAGGGCTGTTCATATCGCCCTATCCCTGAGAAAACAAAAATATTTATCGCTCCAACCCTGAAATTGATTCAGTAAAGGGATAGCTCCAGCCCGAATTTGTCCGCGAAATCGTAGCCATTGTACCACTTCTGCCCGGAATCAAGGCGGAGGATTGCGAAGTTTGCCTGTCCGTAAGGGTTTGCGCAGGAACCAACTGTTATCACCATTCCGTTCTGTTCTACCCTGAGAACCTTGTGAGGTTCATGGGCCCTCACCACCAGCCTTACTCCAAGCTTTTCGAAGAGATTTCTAGTCGCCTTTTTCCCGAAGAGGAACATTACTCCCCTCTTGAAATTCTCCCCGCACTCCTCCCTTTCCCAGGGATCGTTCCAGAGTATCTCCAATGCCATATCATCGGAAGGGCTGCTTATACCCCTGAGATCACTCCTGCACGG
>CAYSRI010000004.1:0-821 GCA_964433405.1 uncultured archaeon
ATTGGAAACAAGCTAGTATTTAAACCTTTCTATGAAGAAACTGTTGAGCAGGGCATGATATCGGGAACGATCTCTTCATACTCTTCAGAGCCACACCAGAGTTTGAATTTAACGAGCTCGCGGTTCTTTGAGTATAGCGGCGAGATTACAACTAAATGACAGCTCAAGGCATAATCTTCGAAATAAGGCTGCTCTTCTCTCAAAATTATTTCAAAACCGTCAGGTTCCTTTACTATTCGCATGTCGAATATCGCTCCATCTAAAATATTTTTCTTTTTCTCATGAAGAACTCATACTTCCCAAAGAAGCTGGAACAATGCTAGGAGTTGGCAATAAGATTCTATGCTCTGGTATAAGAAGTACCTGATAAGGGCTGTCAGGCTTCTGCGTGGAAGACTCCATCAGACTTTATAGAATTATACTTCGAAGTTAAAAAGAAAGCATTAGAGGTGAATGGGCAATCGATTGCAAAAATTTTTATCACATTCATGAACTTCTAAGTTAAAAGGCGAAGAATATGGACCCCTTTATAGTCTTCTGGGAGCTCACCAGAGCGTGCATGCTCGCATGCAAGCACTGCAGGGCTAAGGCCATTCGAAATAGAAATCCGAATGAGCTTTCAAAGGAGGAATGCTTCAGGGTTTTGGATGAAATTGCGAGCTTTTCAAGGCCTATGATCGTATTCACTGGCGGAGATCCGCTGATGAGGGAAGATCTTGGTGAAATCGTTTCCTACGCCTCAAAGAAGTTCAGAGTCTCAATTGCATTTAGCGGGACGGAGAAAGCTACTAAGGAAAGGCTTGAGGAGTTAAAAAATGCAG
>CAYSRI010000004.1:831-4755 GCA_964433405.1 uncultured archaeon
CGATCAGCATAGACGGGCTTGAGGAAACCCATGACAGCTTCAGAGGGATCAGTGGAGCCTTCGCAAAAAGTTTGGAAGTTCTTAGAAAAGCTCGAGAAGTTAGCCTGCCCTTCCAGATAAACACCACAGTTACTAGAGATAACATTTACGAACTTCCAGAAATTGCGAAGCTTTGTGTCGAACTGGGTGCGGAGACGTGGGATGTATTCTTCATCGTTCCAACTGGAAGGGCCAAAGCAGAACTCATGCCCTCGCCACAGGAATTCGAAGATGTTCTCTGCTGGCTTTATGACGTTGGGAAATTTATAAATGTTAAGAGCTCAGCAGCCGTTCATTTCAGAAGGATTGAGATAATGAGGAAGATGGGAGAGATGCCTGAGGTAAGCGAAACGTACTGGAGGCTTCTTGAAAGGCTTGATTTGAAGATCAAAACTGAAAAGCCCGAGAGAGGGATTCACAGAGCTTTTGTTACCGACGGAAGGGGAATGTTCTTTATAAGCCATACAGGCGACATATATCCGAGTGGCTTTCTTCAGATCTCCGCCGGAAACCTCAGGGAGCGGAGCGTTGGGGAGATTTACAGAAATTCAGAGATATTCGTCAAGCTGAGGGATCCAAACAATCTCAAGGGAAAGTGCGGAGTCTGCGAGTTCAGGTTCATATGCGGAGGTAGCAGGGCTAGGGCATATGCTTTAACTGGTGATTATCTCGCTGAAGAGCCCTGCTGTGTCTATAGGCCCGGAGGGGAAAAATGAAAGTTAGCATAGTCCTTCCTGCTTACAATGAGGCAAAGAGACTAAGAAATGCGGTTGAGAAGATTGAGAGTCACTTGAAGGAGCTTGGATACGATTACGAGATCGTTATTGCCGAAGATGGCTCCACGGACGGAACTGACAGAATTGCGAGGGAGATAGCGGATAAAAATCCGAGAGTTAGGCACTTGCACTCCGACGAAAGACTCGGTAGGGGAAGGGCGCTTATGAATGCGTTCAGAAACTGTTCTGGAGACATAGTCGTGTACATGGACGTTGACCTATCAACGGACCTCAAGCATTTGAAGGACATCGTTTCGGCAATTGAAGAGGGCTACGACATAGCCACGGGTTCAAGGCTGATGAAGGAGAGTGTTGCTAAAAGACCCCTGAAAAGGGATCTTGCGTCCAGAGTGTACAATTTCCTTGTCAGGATGCTTTTGGGCTCGAAGATTCGCGATCATCAGTGTGGATTCAAAGCCTTCAGGAAATCTGCGATTCTTGAGATAGGAGAAAAAGTCAGGGACACCCACTGGTTCTGGGATACAGAGGTTCTTGTTTTAGCCCAGAAAATGGGATACAAGGTAAAGGAAATCCCTGTTTTCTGGGAACATGGCGGAGAAACGAAAGTTCGTTTCAGAAAGGACGTTCTGTACATGTTCTTTCAGATTCTGAGGATGCTCTCTGAGGAACTTGCTCGCTCCCGTAGGTTTTTTGCATTTGCAACAATTTTGGCAATAGTCATCCTCTGCTTTTTAATCTTAACTGCAGGAGTTAAGAACTTCCTTGAAAGTCTTTTGATGATTAGACTCGATCTCCTTGCAATAGCAAGCATGCTTTATGCTTCTTCGTTTCTGTTGAGGGGATACAGGTTTAAGTATATTGTAGAGAGACTCGGAGAAGAAACTTCAGCGGGTTTTTCTTCGCTCGCCGTCAGCATCGGGCAGACCGTGAACGTAATAACGCCCGTAAGGCTCGGAGATCTTGCAAGGGCCTACGTGTTCAAGAAGTCGGGAGTCAGCTACACCTGCTCCCTAGGCGGAATTGCTGTTGAGAGAACCTTTGACATTCTATCCGTGGCTTTAATCGCCATTTTTGCATCCATTTACCTGGGAACGAGCTACTTGGAACCATTTTATGCGATTGGATTCGTTTTGCTGATTGTAGTTGCAATAGTGGTCCTTTCCAGAATGCAGAACTTTGTGGGAAGAATCATGGAGAGGGCAAAGATGGCCATGAATCTCTCCGACTCTACCACGATATTTTCTCTTTCCTTGCTTATTTGGTTCTTTGACATCTCCGTTTGCTACATCCTTGCAATGAGCTTTGGCGGGATTAGCATTGCAGCAATAGCGCTCGCAGTAGCAATTGGCAATATAGTAAAGGCAATCCCTGTAACCCCTGGAGGTATTGGCACGTATGAGCTGGCTTTGACTGCAATAATTGGTTTTTATCAGCCGTATTCTGTTGCCTTTACACTCGCATTCGTAGATCATGTGTTGAAAAACGCCGTAACCGTAATTCTTGGGCTCATAGCTCTCTCAGCAATGAATTTAAGCCTTAAAGAGGTGAGGGGTTGAGTTTAGTCTACGCCCTTCTTTTTTATCTCTCTTCCGTGGTGCTCACGCTTCCATTTCTAAAATTCATGAGATTCAGCCTCGCAAGATTTTCTTCTCTCTTCATCGTAACCATGGCTTCCTTCCCCTTAGCGCACTTCGTGAACTTTAAAATCGCCTTTTTTTCCGTTCTTCTCGTTTTACTGGCCTATCTCGTATACACAACTTTCAGGGGGTTCCGCTTTAAGATTGAGAAGAGCGAAGCAGTATTTGCTCTCGTTTTCTTCTTCTTCATATTCCTTCGATTCCTGAATCCCAACATATTGGATGCCGAAAAGTTCATGGACATGGCCTTCATGAACTCAATACTCAAATCCCCTTCCCTTCCACCCAACGATCCATTTTTTGCAAACGAAAAGCTTGACTGTTATTACTACTTGGGACACATGCTCGGAGCCGGAATAATTCTGCTCTCTTTTTCCCCACCCGAAATTGGATACAACATCGCAGTCGCCGCACTTCCGGCTTACACGGCAATTCTCATTTACGGGATATTTGAGAGAGACCGAAAAATGGCTCTTCTCGCTCTGGTATTCGTAATTTTTTCTGGAAATGCCTACTCCTTTGCGGATCTTTTGCGAAGACCTTTTGTTGGTTTGGATTTTCTTTACTACTGGAATTCAACAAGAGTTATCAGCGGAACAATAAATGAGTTCCCCTATTTCAGCTTCATCCATGCGGACCTTCACGCCCACGTTTTTGCAATTCCAATGAAGCTTTTTTTGGTATCAATACTGCTCTCAAAGGAAAGAAAGCTTCGTTTCCTTATTCCAATTTCCCTTTTCGGGTTATTTGCTGCTAACTCTTGGGATTATCCCCCAATGCTTTTACTTACAATCCTTTTCTCTCTTTCTGCGAGGGATAGATCTATTCCGGTTTATTCTTTGGCTTCTATACCTCTTATTGCTGCGTACTACCTTACCCTGAAACTTCCGAGGGCGGATTTAATTTTTTCGCCTGAGAGGAGCAATCTGCTTGAGTTCCTCGGCTATTCTGGAACGATCTTGCTTTTGGCCTATCTGGCCTTCAGGAGGGAGAAAAGGCTGATCTTTTACTCGATTCCATTTTCTTTGCCTCTCTACTTTTTAAGCCCAATCCTCCCAGTCCTTGTCCCGCTACTCGTATGTTCCGTATTCGGAATGATGAAAAAAGATTCCTCTGCGCCACTCATATTTACTGGACTGCTTTGCTTCATAATTCCCGAATTCATTGCGATCGATTCCAGACTGAACACGGTTTTTAAATTATATCTTTGCGCATGGATTTTGCTCTCTCTCGGAGCAGTTTTAAGGCTGAAAATTATCGGGATAGGGAAAGCAAAACCTTTAGTTGCATTTCTTCTTATTGCAAGCCTTGCTTATCCCCTCGTTGCCACACCGCTGCGATATCATTCCGCAGAACTTACTCTGGATGGTATGAGCTTTACAAGGCTTTATGGGGAATATGAAGCACTTAAGTGGCTGAAGGAAAGAGAAGGCGTGATTATTGAAGAGGGTTGCACTCACGGATACTTCTGTGCCTATCAGTACGGAGGAAGGGTGGCGGTTTTTACGGGA
>CAYSRI010000004.1:4765-11670 GCA_964433405.1 uncultured archaeon
CATGGACGGGGCATGAGTTTCAGTGGCGGAGGGATTACGATTTGATAGCGGAAAGGGCTAAGGACGTTAGGAAATTCTACACTTCAAAGAACTGTGAAGAAATGGCTGAAATTCTAAAGAAGTACAACGTTTCTTATGTGTTTTTTGGCTTTGAAGAGAGAAGGATTTTCGGTTCAGTCGAAAAAAACATTGAAAGATGCTTTATAAGGGTTTTTGAGAGCGGAGAAGTAAAAATATTCAGTATTCGGACTATAGACTAAATTTTTTTTGGCGAAAAGTTTATCATTAGAGGTGCAAATTTTAATCATGGATGAGAAAGATATTAAGCTGATATCAATCCTCACTGAAGACGCTCGCAAGACACTCCAAGAGCTTGCAGAAGAACTAGGTTTGTCGGTCTCAAGCATACACAAGAGGATAAGAAAGCTCGAAAAAGATGTTATTGAAAGATACACAGTCATACTGAACCCCGAGAAGTTCAATCAGATAACCGCCTTTTTGCTTGTGAGCGCAAATGATCCTAGAAGGACTGCAGAAAAGCTAAAAGATATTCCCCAGATAATAGAGCTTTATCAGACATTCGGAAATTTCAATTTTATCTTGAAAGTGAGAGGGGGCAGCATTGAGGAGATAAGCGATATCACAAACATGGTTTCGAACCTCGAAGGTGTTGCGATGGTTGAGTGCATAGTGGCGACAAAAAGGTTAAAGGAGACGGCATGGAAGCCGAGGTGATTTTATGAGCTTCCTGCAGACTTACCTTTTCGTTTTGTCTGCGACTTTTTTACTTCTCGGTGGAGCCTTAATTCTTCAAGTTTACAACGCATATGTAAAAACAAAACAGAAGTTTCTCCTACTCCTGAGCCTAGGCTTATTCGCCCTTGTAGTCGGCGGAGCTTTACCCGTAATCGCTTTTGCATTGTCTATTTCTGAGCTACTTTACATTGTCGGCATAATATTGCAGATCTGTGGGATTTCTGCGATCTATTATTCCACAGTGAGAGAATGAAGGAGGAGAGAATAGCTCAGAAGTGGAGGTTGATCAAACTTTCGAAAACCAGACCGCTGCTTGCTTACCGACTGGTCTCTATTCTGTGTGAAAAGCTCGGAGATGAAGTTTACAGGGTCGCATTTGATTATGGGAAGGAGAGAGGGGAATACATCGCGGAAAACCTGAGATTAAGGGGGTTTGGAGAGGTTGCAACTTTTTTATCTATGATTTCGGGTGTAAAAATCGAAAAACAAGAAAACGGTATCGTATTCCTATCTTGTCCCGTAAATGCTCTTGAGGCTTTGAAGTCAGATAAAATCTGCAAGGGGTTTATTGAAGGCTTCTTCAGGGCTTTTGGAATAGAAGTAGAAGCTTTTCCTGAGTGTGGAGAACAATGCAAGATTTTTGTCAGACAAATTCGTCCCTAAAGCCTTCTAGAACGAATTCCACTCCGATTGCTGCGAGAAATATTGCAAGCACCTTTGCGACTATATCAGCGCCGCTTTTTCCAAGCAGTTTTATTATCGAGCCGCTGTAAATGTGAGTCAGCCTTACGATCGCATAAACTAAGATCGCGCTTGCAACAACGATCAGCTTAGAAATTAAGTCTGAGGCCTGAGAGTACATTACGATTCCTGCAGTAATCGCTCCTGGACCCGTATACAGTGGCAAAGCGAGCGGAAATACCGCTAAGGAATCCACATCAGCACTCTCTTCCGCCCTTTTGCGGTATTCCTCTCTACCGTGGGCCCCAAGAAGGATGTCGACGGAGATTATGAAAAGCAGTATTCCGCCGGCAATTCTTAGACTGTTAATCGAAACGTGGAAGAAATCGAGTATGAGACCCCCCGAAACGGTTGTTACAACAAGTATCGAAAGAGCTATTATTGTCATTCTTTTCGATATTTTCTCTCTTAACTCTTCCCTAAATCTCTGGGTGAGACCTATGAATATGGGCAAGTTTCCTGGCGGGTCAACGATAACAAAAAATGTCAGAAAGCACTTGAAGAAATACATCAGGTAGTCCATAATTCTTTTGCCCTTTTAACGTTTTCAAGAAGCTTCAAGGCAGTTCTCTGGGATGGAAACGCGAATAAACCGCAGTCCGGCCCGATGTAGCTCAATAGATCACCAAACTTTTTTCTCGCAATTTTCAATCTTTCCAAAATTTTCCCTGCGGATTCGGATTCTTCAACTGCCTGCAAGGAAAGATCTTCACTCTTCCAAGCGTTTACGTTATGCTTTGCGTTAAATTCAGAAATTATGCAGTCTATGTCCGTTCTTGCAACACCTATTCTAAGCCTTTTTTCGGCAGATTCTAGCACTTCAACATCGATGGCATCCATTTTCCTTGGATCACGGGCAGCTTCGATCCCTATTATCTCTATACCCGTCTCAAGGAACCTATCATAGAATAGTGGCTCGTGCAGGTGGACCTGCGTGTCGACATCAAGCTTGAAATCATAAGCACTCTCGATTTGTTCTTTGGCTGGCTGTAGATCCGGGGTAACACCCAAGCTGGGTTCGTCGAAGCTCAGACATACAACATTGTCGTACTTCGTAGCATTCCTTGCAAACCTGTAAACCGATTCTGCGAAGTTATGCAGAACATCATCGTAAATCACCCCTCCAAATTCCCTGTAATAAAGCTCAAATATTCCCGTGATGCAAACTCTCAGTTTTTCAACCTTTATTCTTTCAACAAATTCTACTTCAGGAATTATGGCGTCTTTTTCGGATATTAGATAGGCATCATCCTGAAGCTCAGGATCTTTCATTGGATCCAGAAACATTCTAACCATGTCCCTGAACTGGGGATAGTTTGGAACTTCTACATACTTTGTTTTCATCAAAAAGGCCCTTTGAACCATTTCCTCGTATTCTTTACTCCAGAAATTCCTTCCAATCCACTCCCTGTCTATTCCTAGCGGTAAGGGAAAACTTCCGATGTCATCAATGAGCATATATCTATAAGGGTTCTCATGATTTATTTTGCTTTTGCACAACCGAAAAAACTAAATTTTAACAGCATGATATTTCGAGTATGAAGATAGTCTGGCTAGGCCACTCTGCTTTTTTGCTCGAAGGGAGCAGAAGAATCTTAATCGATCCGTTTATAACTGGAAATCCGATGGCGCCTGTTAGTGCTGAGGAAATAAAGGCTGACGTAATCCTTGTGACGCACGGTCATGGAGATCATCTTGGCGATACGGTGGAAATAGCAAAGAGAAACGATGCACTTGTAGTCTGCATACACGAGCTATCCAGAGTTCTTGCAAAAAGAGACGTTGAAACAATGGGCATGAACATAGGTGGAAGTGCGTACTCATCGGGAATTCGCGTTACGATGGTTCCAGCTCTGCACTCGGCCGATTTTGAGGATGAAAATGGTGAGATAATTAGCTGCGGTTCTCCATGTGGCTTCATTGTAGATATGGATGGGGTTAAGGTTTACCACACCGGCGATACTGGGCTTTTTATGGATATGAAGCTGATAGGCGAGCTTTACCAGCCAGACGTAATGCTCGTGCCCATTGGTGATTTTTACACAATGGGGATAAAGGAAGCGGTAAAAGCGGTGGAATTAGTGAAACCAAAGGTTGCAATTCCTATGCATTACGGCACGTTTCCGCTCATCGATACGGACCCAATGGAGTTCAAGAAGCTGGCGGAGAAGATTTGCAGAGTCGTGGTGCTGAAGCCTGGAGAAAGCTACGAAGTCTGAATTTTTGTTTTCGAAAGATTTGATGGTATTTTTCCATTGTTTCTAGTAAAGCTTTTAAAATTCCTTTCGCAATTTTAAGCGTGGGTAGTCTGATCTCAAAGGCCGAAGAACTGTCAGAGCTCATCCAAAAGCAGAGCGAGGTAATAGTTGTCACGCACATCGATGCAGATGGTATAACTGCCGGATCCATAGCCTTAAAGGTGTTGAAGAAAGCCGGTATAGAGGCTGAGATACGATTTTTGAAGCAGCTGGATAAAAAAGAGATTGATAAAATTGCAGACGAGGGGAAATTTGTTTGGTTCACAGATTTAGGAAGCGGGCAGCTTAGCATGCTTAAAGAATTGGACTTCGTGATAACAGATCACCATATTCCCGAGTTCAGCCACGAAAGACAGCTAAACCCGCATGATTTCGGATTAGACGGCAGCATTGAAATGGGAGGCGCAATGACAACTTTTCTGGTGGCGAGCAGGATTTTTCCATCTGCAAGGCTTGGAGCCTTAGCTATCGTGGGTTCGGTGGGGGATTTGCAGGATTCAAAATTCGGAAAGCTGGTAGGACTGAACAGAAAAATAGCGGAAAAACTTAGTGGGAAGAGCATTGAAATTCGAAAGGATCTCAGATTCTTTGGAAAGCAGACAAGGCCTTTGGCAAAAATGTTAGAGTACAACACGGATCCAATTATTCCGGGAATAAGCGGGAATGAGGCTGGCTGCCTGAAATTTCTTTCTGATTTGAAGATTGACCCTTGGCTTAGATGGATTGATTTGAGTATCGAGGGAAAAAGGAAAATTGTTTCTGCCTTGGTAAGGCACTGTATGAGCCTTGGAATGGGCTATCAAGAGATAAAGAGGATTGCAGGTGAATGCTATCTTCTGATTCATGAAGAGGAAGGTACTGAGAAGAGGGATGCGATGGAGTACTCAACTCTTTTGAATGCGACTGCTAGGTATGACGAAGCAGAAGTAGGCTTGGGAGTTTGCTTTGGGGATGAAAAGGCGTTTACTAGGGCAAGAACTCTTCTCCAGAATCACAGAAAGAACTTATCGGAAGGGCTTAGACTTGTAGAGGAGATAGGGATCCAAGAGCGAAAGAACATTCAATTTTTCCACGCAGGTAGGGACATAAGGGACACAATTGTTGGAATAGTTGCTGGAATGAGTCTGATAAGGAACCCAAAGAAGCCAATAGTTGCTTTTGCTGAAAATGAGGAAGGAATAAAGGTCTCTGCAAGGGCTAATTATCGGCTTGTTGAGAAAGGTTTGAACCTCGGCAAGGCCTTAAAGATCGCCGCGGAAAAAGTTGGAGGAAGCGGTGGCGGTCACAGCGTTGCTGCTGGAGCCCTGATACCGCAGGGAATGGAGGAAAAATTCTTGGAAGTACTTGACGAAATTGTAGGCCAGCAGTTAAAATAGAACCCTTTCCAAATCTTCTCCTCCGTAGAAGTATTCCTGAATACCATCGTAAATGTCTTCCATTCCATATCCCTTGAGCGCAGAAACCGCAACGAGCGGTCTGAAAAGCCCTGAATCCTTGAGGGTTCTTAAAAGCTCTACGCTAAGCGTTTTTGTCTCCAGAAAGCTGGATAGATAGTCCAAATCGGAGCTCCATTTAAGAATTCTTTCTACCTCTTCATCCCTCAAAACGTCTGACTTTGATAATACAGTTATTTGGGGCATTTCAAGGCGGAAGACGGCTGAGTTGGCCATGAAGAGCTGGGAAAGAAATCCAAATGGAGTTTTAGATACTATTGGATCGAAAAGAAAAACCATCACGCTTCTGTTTCTATCAAGAGCATCTACCAGAATTTTACTGCTCTCTCTGAGCGTGAAAATCTCCATCTGGCCTGGAGTGTCTATTAGGACAAAGTCGGGCTGCGAAAGATCAATCTCGTATTTTATCTCGTCGATCAACGTCACAAGAAGATCTGAAGAGATTATCTGGGCTCCGTTTGGTCCAACATTGTATTTTTGCATTATATCTTCGAGCGTGAACCACTCCCGCACGTCAATATCCGCAGAATATGGAACGTAGTCCGCCCCCGGATCGAGATTGATTCGCATTAAGTCAACCTTCATTGAATCAAGCCAGTCTCCAAAAGCTTTTGTCAGATAGCTTTTTCCTGAGCCAGCAATTCCAACGAAATATACGATGATTTGCTTCATCATCGAGATTTCTCTTAGAACAAAAAGTTTATTACCGAAAGGATTTGGAAGGCATATGGAGTTCAGAGTTGGCGAAGCTCTGATCGGCGAGGGCTATGAAGTTGCTCACGTTGACCTTTTAATCGGCACAAAAGATAGCCCAGTTGCAACAGCTTTTGCGAACGCCCTTGCAACGCTTTCAGCAGGCCATACACCCCTTCTTGCAGTTTTAAGACCCAATCTGATTACAAAACCTCCGGCCGTTATAGTTCCCAAGGTAACTGTCAAGAATATGGAACAGGCTGAGCTAATCTTTGGCCCCGCACAGGCTGCAGTTGCGAAGGCAGTTGCTGATGCTGTGGAGGAAGGGTATATCCCAAGGGAAAAGGCAGAAGACTACCTGATAGTTGTGAGCGTTTTCATCCATCCTCTGGCCAAAAACAAGCATAAGATCTACTACTACAACTACGGAGCGACGAAGCTGGCAATCAAAAGAGCTATGCAGAACTTCCCGGACGTGAGTACAGTGCTTTACGAGAAAGATCGCAGCCATCATCCATTTGTTGGAAGAAAGCTGACTAAGCTCTGGGATCCGCCCTACCTGCAGATAGCTCTAGACATTCCAGAGCTCGAGGAGGTAATTTCGGTGCTTTCACAGATTCCGGAAAGCGACCACATAATATTTGAAGTCGGTACGCCCTTGGTTAAGAAATACGGTTGCGAGGTGGTTCTTAAGCTCAGAGATGTAAAGCCCGATGCCTTCTTCATTCTCGATCTTAAAACCCTCGATGTTGGAAATCTCGAAGCCAGAATGGCTGCAGACGCTACAGCGAACGCTGTAGTTATCTCGGGATTGGCACCGATCAGTACGATCGCTAAAGGCGTTAGCGAAGCAAAGAAGACAGGAATGCTTGCAGTTGTGGATATGCTAAACGTAGACGATCCGGTGAAGAGAATGGATCAGATAGCAAAAGAAACGTTGCCAGATGTTATCGAGCTGCACAGAGCTATAGACAGCGAGCAGAGCGCTCCACCATGGTCCCTT
>CAYSRI010000004.1:11682-23813 GCA_964433405.1 uncultured archaeon
GGCTGTAGCGGGCGGTATAAAGCCTGAGAATGTTTCAGAAGTTATCTCTGCTGGTGCTGACATTGTAGTCGTTGGGAGAGCGATTACAAAGGCAAGGGACGTCGAAGGGGCCGTAAGAAGGTTCATGATCCATCTCAAGCCTGACACGGATCAGTTCAGAATCATGACAGACTTCTGACTATGATATTCATAAATTTCAAAGCCTATAAAGAGGCTTTTGGCAGGAGGGCATTAGAGCTTGCGAAGATAGCCGAGAGTGTTGCAGAGAGGAGCGGAATATACATGGCAGTAGCCGTTAACTATCTGGATCTGCCCCTTATCGCTAAAAGCGTGAATATTGACGTCTTTGCCCAGCACGTCGATCCAGTGGATTTTGGAAGCTTTACTGGTGCCGTGAATGCGGAGATGATAAAAGAATATGGAGGAAAGGGGAGCTTATTCAATCACTCTGAGCGAAGAATGAGGCTTGCAGACATAGATTTTTGCGTCTCAAAGCTTAGAACTCTGGAAATGAAATCGATAGTCTGCACGAACAATGTTTCCACAACTGCAGCCGTCGCAGCGCTTAAACCCGATTTCGTGGCTGTAGAACCACCGGAGCTCATAGGGTCGGGCGTTGCCGTCAGCAAAGCGAAGCCCGAAGTCGTCGAGAATGCAGTGGCTTCAGCCAAGAACATCTCCAGAGAAGTGAAGGTACTATGCGGGGCGGGAATTACAAGCCACGAGGATTATGTTAGGGCTCTCGATTTGGGAGCAGACGGTGTTCTACTTGCAAGCGGTATCGTTAAGGCTAGAGATCAAAAAAAGGCGCTTGAAGAGCTCGCTGGGTTGATTTAGTCTAGTGTTCCCTGTATAGCTCCTTTTTTGCTTTTTTCAGTTTTTTGTTTCTTTCATTCTTGCTGGGGGAGTCGTTCAGGAGCTCCTCAAGCTCCTCCTCCGTTACTGGTCTTATGTCCTCAAAGTACTCCTTAAACTTTTTCGCATGCTTCATGTTCGACTCTGAGCATGAATTTGCGGGCATGCAATATAATTTTTTCTATTCCCGCAACCACTCCTTCTCGAGTTCAGAAAAGTAGCCCCCGTCAATCGCTTTTCGAATTTCATCCATCAGCTTTATAAAAAAGCGGACATTGTGATAGGAGGCCAATCGGAAATAGGTTAACTCGTTCGATACGAATAGATGATGCAGATAGGCTCTCGAGTAATTCTGGCAGACAAAACAGTCGCAAGCTGGATCCAGTGGCCTTTTATCTTTTCTGAAATCTGCATTTTTTATGTGAATCCTGAACTTGTTCTTTACATTCCCTCCGGCTTCGGGAGAAATGTATAGAACACCCCTTCTGGCCCATCTTGTCGGAGAGACGCAGTCGAACATGTCAATACCCCTCTCTACGGATCTGAATATGTCTTCTACCGCTCCGATGCCAAGAAGATGTCTCGGTTTATCTTCGGGAAGCAAAGGCACAACCCATTCGAGAATGTTTAGCATATCCGCCTTGCTTTTCCCCAAAGAACCGCCAATGCCATAACCGTCGAAATCATAATTCAGTATGAACTCCACGGACTTCAAGCGGAGATCCCTGTACTCTCCTCCTTGGACAATTCCGAATATTGCTTGACTCCTGTCGTAGCATTCCAAGCATCTTTGGATCCATCTGTTTGTTCTTTCAAGCGCTTTTGCCGTGTATTCTTTGTCTGAAAGCGGGGAAGTGCACTCATCGAAGACAAAAACGATATCGGAGCCTAGATTCGACTGAATTTTCATAGATTTCTCGGGTGTAAGTCGCATGAAGCTTCCGTTTATAGGATTTCTGAAGCTGATCCCGTCGTCGTCAATCTCTACCCATTTCTCTCCTTTCTTGGAGACATTTCTTAGCCTTTCGAGAAAGATGTTGTCCGCAATCTTCCCTATCCCATGTTCCATTCCGAAACCTAGAGAAAAAACCTGAAAGCCGCCTGAGTCCGTTGCTATAACACCGTCAAATTTCATGAACTCATGAAGACCACCCGTTTCTTTTATAACCTCATCTCCGGGTTTTATGTGCAAATGAAACGTGTTTGCCATTATTATTTCGACTCCGATTTCCTTTAGATCTCTGAAATCCAGTGCTCTGACGCTTGCAAGCGTTGCCACAGGCAAAAAAGCAGGGGTTTTGAATTTCCTCCCCCTAACTTCGGCAACTCCCGTTCTTGCAGCGCCTTCTGTACTTTTTATCCTGAATTTCAGATTCATCAGCTTCTAAGACTCTTGGTGGCGTTTGCAACTTCTACAATTCTTCTTGCAAGGGCTCTTGCCGTATTAAGCGCTATTTCATCTTTTTTAACGCCCCTCCATCCTGCATCTCCCTGAATGACTCCGACAGGAAAGCTGCCGGTTGTTATCGGGTTTTCTGCGGCAGATACAACTATCATGCCCTGTCCGAGGGCGTAAACGATCAGACTCATCGCAACAAACTCCGCTCCACCATGTCTTAGCCCAGAGGTAACGACGGGAGCGAAAACTTTGTTTTTGAGTCTGAATCCTCCCATCCTGTCCATTCTGCTCCTGTCTATCAGATTCTTAACGATCCCAGGAACCCCTCCGAAGTAGGTTGGGGCACCGATAACTATTGCGTCGGCGGACCTCATCGCTTCGAGCACTTTTAATATATCGTCCTTCTGAGCGCACTCTCCTTTAAGACATTTATCACAGCCCTTGCAGGGGTTTATATTAAAATCTGCAAGGTTCAAAATCTCCGCTTCGGCGCCGAGCTTTTTGGCCTCATCCACTATCGCTTCAAGCAGGGCATAGGTGTTTCTCTTGTTCGGACTCCCATTTATTGCCAAAAGTTTCATGGAAAAAACTGATGGCGGAGATTAATATTGGTTGCTATAAATCGCTTGACCTGTAGATATTTTACCGAGCGCTATAACTTGCAACGCTGAGCATAGTGGTGTCGATTCCTTCAACTATTGGGGTTTTGTTCACCAATTCCCCCTTCACCCGATATCTAAGTTCTACCTCTTCTTCGGGATTCACGGTTAAACTCCATGTGATCGTGGGATATCTGCCTTCTGAAATTCTTGCATTATCAGCTTCAACTTCTCCCGAGCATGTTTCCGAGATTCTGATCTCCCTCTTCGTTTTGGTGAAGTTTGAAACTACGATCTTAACTTCCTTCAAGCCATTTTTCTCGCTCACGATCCTCTCCACATGGAGGTATCCCATGATTCTTGCAACTATTCTCTCAACTTCCACAGGATCTTTTTCAAGCACTTCGCATACCTTTTTGGCAATCAAAGGCAAAATTTTTGCGATAACCTCCTCTTTTTTCTTCTTGACTTCCTGTCTTTCTTTTCTGTCTAGATACTCCTTCAACTTCCTTCCTACTTCCTGGAGT
Organism: uncultured archaeon; assembly: GCA_964433405.1. Classification (GTDB taxonomy): domain Archaea; phylum Halobacteriota; class Archaeoglobi; order Archaeoglobales; family Archaeoglobaceae; genus WYZ-LMO2. The sequence continues at coordinate 15,063 of CAYSRI010000004.1, forward strand.
GCCAGTCTTATCTCGTCCATTATTTCTGGGATCTGAGAAATGGCCTCTTTCGATTCCGAGGTATAGGGGATGTTAGTGGAGGCGAGGTGGACTAGGATTACGGCATTTCCATAAGGCAGCTCCTCTTTTGTCTGCTCAAGCCCGTAGTTCTTCCAGTTTATACTCTCCACTGCCCTCGTTAAGGCGCAGCCGCCCTGCTGGTAAAGCAGCGGTATTTTGTTTGCAAACCTGAGAAGGATGACCTTATCCGTCTTTATTTCTCCACCGTATGCAATTGCAGCCTCCACAAGGAAAGGATGGCCAGAATAAACCTTTGGCCTTCTTGTAACCGCGTAGACAAATTCTGGGGAGTATTCCGAAATCAAACTCCGCATAAGAAGCTCTTCGCCAATGGGCGAGAGGCAATCAACAGGAGGTGGCAGTAGTTCAACGTTCTTGAAAGCTTCAATGAGCTTGGCAGCCTCATCTCTTCCAAGCTTTCTTGGATCTTCATTTCCTGAAAATCCCGACTTTGCTATGATTTCATCGGCAATTTTGTCTCCAACCCTCACGAACTCATCCTTTAGAAACCTCCTCAGCGTTGGCGAGTTTGTGAATTTCAGCATGCTCATGAGCTTTCCAAGCTCTATGCCATGCGGATGCGGCTTTATAGCTTTTGCTAGCTTTGGCATTTCGTTTGACGATCTCTTAAACTCGTATATGGTCCCATCGGGATCCACAAATGTGATCTTTGCATGCGGATTCACTACAGAGGTTTCTTTGAGGTATTCGAATACACTCTGCTTTCTGTCCTTAACGTAGCTACCAAGAATTTCAAATTCAACTCTTGTTCCGTGTGGCATGTACCAGTCTTCTTCCCCTTCGCTTTCGATTACGGGTTCATTCCTTTTTGTATCTATGTATAGAACCACCCTGTAGGCTTTTTCTGCCCCGATCTGCTTGGTCGTGATAACTGCAGGTTTGCCGGTTGTTAGTTGTGCATACAAAACCGCAGCTGAGATACCTATCCCCTGCTGCCCCCTGCTCTGCCTTATTTCGTGAAATCTTGAACCGTAGAGGAGTTTGCCGAATGCTTTCGGGACATCCTCTTTTTTAATTCCGGGTCCATTGTCCTCCACAACAACCCTGAAGTTGTTGCCGGTATTGGAAATTCTCACGAATATGTCTGGAAGAATTCCTGCGTCTTCGCAGGCATCGAGAGAATTGTCAACGGCTTCCTTCACGACCGTTATCAACGCCCTTGCGGGATTCGTGTATCCTAATATATGCTTGTTCTTTTCAAAGAATTCTGCAATGCTTATTTCCTTTAGCTCGCTCATATCTCAGCGCCGACGACGGTTTGCGTTTTTGTAACTCCTTCGATTCTTCTTATATCGTCCACAGTCTTATTTAGCTCTGATAGGCTGTCGGCGTGGATTATGACGACAAAATCGAACTCGCCAAACACGTGGTAGACATCCTTTACCTTCTTTATGTTCTTCACCTTTACATATACCTCCTTCTCTTTTCCAGCGACTACGTTCACAAGCGTTACACCTACCACCATGCTTCTAAGTTTCTTTGAAGCTTTTAATATTTTTCTTCGTTTGGACCTAGTATACCAAAAATGTTCGTTCTCAATCCGTGAGAAAGTTTCCATCCGGATCGAAGTAGCGGAGCATCATAACTTCCTCTGCCTTCGGTTCTTCAGCTTCTTTCAAATCTTCAGAAACTTTAAGCCTCCATCCAGTCCTATTCTTTATCTTTTCAGTTATCTCTTCTTTACTCAGTCCTTTTATTGGAAAGTATTCTGTCAGAACGAATTCGCCATCAATCTTTTCAAAAATACCCATTGTCGTTACTAGAGTGCTCACTCTTGTTCCCGGTGCGGTGATATATGGCACTCTCTCCACGAGTCTCGCTGGCGAGTGTTTTACAAGGACTACAAGCTCCTCAGCCGTTGATGCGACATCGTTCGCACCGCCTGATCCAAGAAGATAAGCAATTCCGGGAATCAGCGTCGAGTTTATATTACCGTTTCTGTCTATTTGACCGGCTCCTAAAACCGCTAAGCCTTTATTCCCTTTTCGGCCCATAGCTACTCCAAGAATCTCCGGAGATCCAAAAAGACCTTTGCATGTCGGAATATTTGCCATGTTGAATACGAACGGATTTCCGGGGCGGGGAAGGTAGCCATAAAATCCTATCTCTGCGACTAGATCTATTTCATGACCCATTTTCTTCAGTCTGTATGCGGCCGTCCATGCGGAAAGGTTTGCACCACCGATTCCAGCCAGCATGACTCTGTAGCCTTTTCTTATGCAGATCTCAGATATCTTCCTTGCACCTGCGAGTATCATTCTTTCAACTTCGAGAACTTCTCTGTTCTTTCTTAACGAATCCTCCTTTGCCTTAATCTCCTGTTTCCAGGAATCTTTTCTTGCCTTTCCGATTAAGTAGAAGAGTCTCTCGAAGCCAAGCTTTTTCAAGTAGCCCTCATGGTTCACGCTCAGGACCCATTCTTCAACCCATTTCCTAAGCCTATCTTCGTCTTCTGTTGCTTTTCTGAAGTCAACTATGAAATCATAATCTTCGGCATAACCACCCCCGCCCATGACCTCAGGAACGTAGAATGCTGAGGGATGGGCACCGAAAGGCGCCTCAACAACTGCTTCTACAACGTATCCAGGAATCCTTACGAGGTGAGCGTGGTTCTTTATGAAGTCTCTATCAACTATCTTTTCAACAACCACTATCACTCCCCGTATGCTTGCATAGGCTCCCCAAGGGATAACCCCTTCTGAAGATGGGGGGAAAATTATGGTGTTTCCTTCCTTGTCCGCGCACCATCCGTGATAAACCGAGATGTCGGGTTTGAGCTCTCTCACGGCTCCTATTTTTTCACCGGTGAAGGGATTTTCGAGAAATCCGAATCCTTCATTTTCCTCCATGCTTGATCCTGCAATGGATTTTATTGGTATAAATCCCAAATCTAGCGCCCCTGCCATCAAAGCCTGGGATATGGAGAGAAGGGACCAGTTCTCGTATTTTACGCTGCCTTCGAGATAACTTTTCTGAATTACAGGTGAGGGGGCAGGGTAAGGATAAATATGGCCCGCATACGATGTTATCACCTCTTTAACCAACCTTCCGTAAACCAGAAGCTCGATATTCAGACCCCCTCCCAGCGTCACAAGTTTGAAATCCGGTCTTTTATCCCAGAAAACCCGGCACAATTCGTAGCAGAAGCTTGTGGGCTGAGTACTTGTGGATCCTATGTGGACAAAAAATCCCGGTTTTACAAGGTTTTCAACGGCCTCTCCGATGTTGGTAACCTTGTTTGTCCCCTCAAATTCTGGTTCGAATAACTCAATCAATCAAACCACCTCAGGATTCCTACAATTTAAATCTAAAAATTTTTTCATTGCAAAATGATTTCAAACTAATTTGCAATGGAGAAGCTATCAGCTATTTGAGATCCTCAAAATCAAGCTCTTCCTTAATTTTTCTGTAGAACGCAATTAAAAATTCGTGTCTTTTTTCGGCCAATTTTCGCGCAGTTTCTGTGCAAAGCAGATCTTTCAGCTTCAGAAGCTTCTCCTCGAAATGCTTGACTGTTTCTTCAATGCTTCTACCCCTCTCTCCCGCCACCATAAAAGCTCTTGCAACACCGATTGCGCCAATCGCATCGAGTTTGTCAGCATCGCTCAGAACCTTTGCTTCAAGCGTCCTCGGCTCCATTTTCCCGGAAAAAGAATGAGCCTCGATGGCATGGGCTACAGCTTCTATGAATTCTTCTCTGTAGCCTTCTTCGCTCAGAACTTTCCTTGCGAAGTCTGCAGCCCTTAAAGCGTGGTTTTCTTCATTCCTGAAGCAATCATGAAGAAGCGCTGCCTTGGAGACAATCTCGATATCTGCCCCTTCCTTAGCAGCTATGAACCTTGCAATCTTTAAAACCCTGAGCACGTGATCCTCGCCGTGGGCCACGATAATTAGATGTGTTTTAAAATTTTAACCTACTGTTGCTAAGTTCCCTTCCGAAAGGGAGGGGGACGCAACTCACCCTGGATGTTCTAGAGAAATACGTTGAATCGCGGGGCTACTTCACACCCTCATGCTGTTGAGATGCTCCTCGCTGCTGAGAAAGACGAATATGACGAGCGATGCAAGAATAGGGAACCATAGCATTATCGAGAAGACGAACTTGAAGCTATCCATAAATCCCTCGACCATTCCAATTAGCGGTGCGGGATTTCCCGAAATTGCCAAAAAAGAAAGAATGTTCATCATTCCGGGCTCCGGTATCTGGTTTCCGTAGCCCGGAATCCAATCCGTCATTCTGTTCGTGAGCAATACGCCGCCAACAGCAACCCCCATCGCCTGAGCTAAAGTATTAACAGATCTCAACATCCCATTAGCCACTCCAGCCTTTTCAATTGGAACAGAAGCCATTATCACGTTTAAGCTTGGAGACATCAGCATTCCATTTCCTATGCCCAGAGGGACAAGCAGTGCGAAAAATTCCCAGTAAGTGACATCAACTTTCACCGCTCCAAGGTTCAGCATTCCAAATGAAAAAAGTAACGGGCCAACGCACATCAGATACTTTGGATTCATCTTATCACTCAGCATTCCCGCAATTGGTGAAACAAGAGTGAGCATTACTGGCATTCCAAGCATCCAATAGCCTGCTTCTTCCGCGCTTAGCAATTTTATTCCTTGGAGAAAGTAGGGAATCAAGAAGATCGATGCCGACATTCCGAAGAACAGAATTGAAGTCGCTAAGCATCCAACTGCGAAATTCCTAATTTTGAACAGACTTAGATCAAGCAAGGGATACTTGTAAGTTGCTTCCCGTAAGGTAAAGGCTATCAAATACGGGATCGATATCGCAAAGCATGCGAGCGTTTTTTCATTGTACCATCCCCAGTTCTGCCCCTCTATTATTCCCAAAGTGAGGGATCCAAGACCCAAGGCAAGAAGGGAGACTCCAATGTAGTCTATTGGCATCTTTTCCTTGGCTCCAAGCGCTGGAATAGTGAACCAAGCGGCGATTATGGAGATTATTCCAATGGGCACGTTGATGTAGAACACCCAGTGCCAGCTGAGATGCGTAGTGAGCCATCCACCAATTATTGGGCCAAGAGTGAAGCTTGATGCCATCAAAATCGCATTTAAACCCATCACCATTCCCCTCTTTCCAACTGGAAAAAGCTCAGCGGCTATTGCCAGTGTATTGGCGCTCAGTATAGTTCCTCCAACGGCCTGAATGATTCTGAAGAAAACGAGCGAATCTATACTCCAAGATTGACCGCAGAGAAAGCTGCTTACCGTAAATATCACCATTCCCACAATGAAAAGCCTGTCCCTGCGGTACATGTCCCCAATCCTACCTGCCAAAACTAAAAGGACAACCATTGTGAGCGTGTAAGAATTCAGAATCCACTGCAAATCCGACATTTTTGCGTTGAAGTCTTCGGCAATCTTTGGCAGAGCAACGTTTAGTACGCTTACATCCAGCAGTACCATGAACAATCCTAAACTCACAGGCAGGAAGGCTATCCAGCTCTTTATCAGATCTCTACCGGTCATGATTTCCTTCTTTTCTTTGCAAACCTGAGAATCGCGAAAATTGCAACCAAAATCAAGATAGAAGTTGTGATTGTAACAGCGCTCAATATTGGTCTTTCCTTTACTTCAACCGACGCAGTTATCGGATTTGAGTTCTTCTTGTAGCCATTCTCATCTTCAAAGCTAACTGTTATCGTTGCCGGATAAAATCCCGGCCCAGCATCTTTGCCAACCTCTATTCTGAACTTTGCAACGACAGTATCTCCGGGATTTACTGTGCCTACAAAATAAACCCCAGGCTGAGACTGGCCGATCATGCTTGCAATGGAACTGACCCCAGCAACGCTTAGCGGTGGCAGAACCTTGAGCTCTACGACAGCATTCTTTGCAACTCCACCAGAGTTTTTCAACTTTACAGTCAAATCCCCCGTTGAATCGGGGTATAGGTCGCCTTCCAAACTCAAAACTTCGAATGTGGATATTTTTGGAGAAACAAAAACGGGAACTTCAATTGGAGTTAGAAGGTCTTCTGAATCAAAGAGTTTGTATTTTGCAACCAGGTAGAGCTTGTAGTAACCTCCAAGTGCATCTTCAGAAACAGATAACCTGAATTTTACCTCCTTAGTCTCCTTAGGACCAATAGATTTGAGATAGAAGTTCTGGCTAAGCGTTGTTAGTAATGCGGGGGAAAGGATGTAGAATTCTGCAGATTTGATTGTATATTCAAGCTGATTTCTTAAAAGGACTTTCAAATCCCCTTTCAAGCCAGCTGCAAGAGTTGAATCGACTTCTTCAACGCTTATTATGGATGGCTTTACCTCCACTTCAACAAATTCAACCGGCGTAACCGCTTCATCTCCTAGCTCGTTCTTATACTTTAACAAAAAGCTTCCCCTATAGCTTCCAGTTGATGCAAGGGATTTAACGTAGAAAACTGCTATCTTTTTCTCACCTTTCGCTACTTTTCCAATATAAGGCGAATTTTCAGGCTGAAGAACCGGATTTTCAAAGCTTAGGATTGCTACAGCATCCTGCAAATCTTTAAAGCTTTCAAATTCCACAATCACTACGCCTCTTGAGTTAATTAACAATTGTGTGCTTTGAGACTGTGCAGTTTTCGAGGGCGTTAGAAAGCTCTCAACTTTTATTATTGAAAGTATTTTATCTTTCTCTACTCTTAAGCCGATCTGCTTTGAGATTGCGGTCTGCTGGGAGCTAGTGCTGAATTTAACAGTAACAGAGGCAGGATAAGATTGCTCGAGCGCTTTATCGCTAACAAAGACCTTGAAAGATACTAAAACCCTGTCTCCTGGCTTTAAATTCCCGATGTAGCTTGATATTGCGTCTGCATTTGGTATCATTGGAGAAGAGACGTTAAGAATTGCTACTGCATCTTTGAGCTTGTTCTTGCCAACGTTCTCTATCATGACATCAATTTCCCCTTCCATTCCCGCTTTTAGGCTATTGCTTACAACCTTTGCATCGAAATCGTAGTCTTTTTTGTCGACTTTGATTTTAACGTATTCGGTAACTCTCTGATCTGGATTGTAGGTAATTAGATAGCCAGAATTGGATAAAAGGAGGGAAACCTTTGTGAAATGAATTTCCACTGGAATCGAATATTCTCCAAATGATGCATTCTCATCGACCTTAACTTTGAAAGTCACACTTGCAATTCTTCCTGAGAGAAGATCTCCGATGATCTGTGGATTCACGTTCTCAACGCTTAAAGGATAGCAGTCCTGAAGCTCAACTCTAACGTCCTTTGCAGTAGTTAGAATGCTGAGAATCTGGGAACTGTTTTCGATGAGTGGGAAGTTATCCAATTTACCCTCGTTCTCTATAAATAGCGTCAGTACTGTATAATCGCCAGGATGCAACTCTTCAGGAGTAGCTGAAACGTGAAAGGTTATTTGAGGCTCGAAAACAGAAGCTGAAGCTGAGAATGACATCAGTAGTAGAAGAAACGCGAGTATAATCCTCATATTTTCACCTGTCGTAGTTCTTGGAACGAACAATATTTAAGACTTTTGTTTTACCTTACCGTTGCTGCTAGGTCCCCCTTCCGAAAGGAGATAAAGCAGGGAAGGTGGGTGATCGAGAGGCAAGTTCTCTCAATGAAACGAGAAGCTCCTTGCGTGAGCGAAGGTAGGTTCGCAGTTCACACGATCTCGAACCCGAGATCTCTGCAGATCTTCTCTACAGCCTTTGATGGATCTGCGAAAATTAGGTTGCCGATGATTTTCGCCTCATATTCTGGCTTGAAAACTTCGTCGAACTCGTCAGCAAAACCCTTCCTTGTTCTTGCTCTGCAAACATATGCACCGAGATAGGCTCTATTAGCTCCAGCAATGAGCATTAAAGGCAAGGATTGCAAAGATACTGAACCTGCGGCGGAGATATCTTTATCTGGAAGCAGAATCCTTGACAATGCAACGAATTTAGCTACGATAACTGGAGAAGCTGGATTTGAGTTCTCCAAAGGAGTTCCAAAAACAGGGTTGAAACCTGAAATTACCAGATGCTTCAGGCATTCAAATTTCCTGAGCATTAGAACTCCTTTAATCCAGGTCTCTTCTCGAATTTTAGGCAAGCCTACAAGCAGGGTACTCGAAAGACCTAATTTTTGTTTGCATATTTCATTGGCAAGTCTTATACGGTCTTCAAGACATTCTTCTGGTTTGAAAAGTTTGAAAAGCTCTTCTTCAGCGATCTCTATTGACGCATAGACTTCTGAGATTCCAAGAGTTTTGAAAATTTCAAGCTCACTTTTTGTTATCGGGTATATGTCTAGAGCGGTTTCAAATCCTGATTTTTTAGATATTTTTATAAAATCAGGAATTTTGCTGTTGTCTGGATTGTATCCCCCTTCGAGCGTAACTCTTTTCATTCCGCATTCTTTAATGAATTCAATTGCTCTGCAGAACTCTTCAATGCTTAAAGGTTCGAGTCTAAACTTTTCAACGTAGTTTGAGCAGTAGACGCAGTATTTTTTCATCACACACTTCTTAACAGGGTAGACGAAGGAGTCAAGCTTTAAAGTTCTGCCGGTGTTATCATCTCTCAGCTTAGAGGCAAAATCGAAAAGCTTACGAATTTCATCGTAGCTTTTTGCCTTTTCAAGCACCGCAAGGCAATTCTCCAGCGTTGGCTCTTCAGCAACCTTTTCAAGCAATTTCTCGAAGTCCACGTTCTTGATCT
>CAYSRI010000005.1:0-7564 GCA_964433405.1 uncultured archaeon
TTCCTATGCTTCCGGAGTCATCGTAGTCCGTGTAGAAACCTGCCTTCTTCAGCATGTTCGCAATCTCCAGCGCCTTTCCAGTGAAGGGCTCTCTTGAGAGCAGTGGAAGAACAGCGACCTCTATCGGGGCCATGCGCCTTTTCAGCCTCAGAACCCTTCTCTCCTCTCCCTCGACCACGTCTTTGTCGAAGGAATGCTCCAGAACCGTGTAGGTTATTCTGTCAAGCCCGAAAGAAGGCTCGATCACGTGAGGAACGACCTTTTCTCCTGCAACCTCTTCCTCGACTTCTTTCACATCAAAGAACTCCCTGGTGAGCCTTATCCTTTCTCCATCGATATCAAGCTCAACCTCGTCTGAGTTCACCTCAAGCTTTTCCAGCGCCTCGGCGATCTTTTTCGCCTTTGACTTGAATGCAGGACCGAGAACATTCATCTTTGGAATCGCTTTTTTCTTTTTAACTGATACAGGCTTCTCGTAGGGAATGAAAATGCTCAGATCCTCACCGCTGAACTTTGCATGCCTGGAAAGATCGTAATCTGTTCTGTCCGCGATTCCGACAATCTCAATCCAGCCGTAAGCCGTTAAAGCTTCGGCGTCCCAGCAGTCAGTGGCATAGTGGGCCTTTTCGTCATCCTTGTGCTGTCTGAAGCGCAGCTTTTCGTCCTTGATCCCGATAGCAAGCAGAAATCTCCTAGTTTTCCCGATAAAGTATGCCAGAACCTGGTTAGCAATTATTCCCTTTTTCACGGCCTCATCAAGTGTTATCCTGTGCGTTTTATCGAATTTGTCTACCAGCGTCAGAACGTCGTTTGAAACTTCCCCGAAATTCGGGTGCTTTTTCTCCGCGGGATGAACGAAAAACTCAAGCTCTGCCTGGTTGAATTCCCTGAGCCTTATAACACCCTGTCTTGGACTTATCTCGTTTCTAAAGGCCCTTCCAATCTGCGCAACCCCGAAGGGCAGCTTTTCTCTGAAGTAGTTTGAAAGCCTTCTGAAGTTTATGAAAATCCCCTGCGCCGTTTCAGGGCGGAGATAGGCATTTTTTCCCTTACCCGCTCCAATTTTCGTTGAGAACATCAGGTTCATCGGGAAAGGTTCTCCGAAGTTGCCCCCGCATTCGCATTTCAGCTGGTATGTTTCCAGCACCTCCTTTATTGCATCGATCGACGGGTCAACATCAAGGTTTAGCTTCTCCTTCACATAGTGATCTGCCCTGAAAACCCTCCCGCATTTCTGGCACTCTATTGCCGTGTCCACGAAAGAGGTCGCATGGCCAGAGGCTATGAAGACCTCCTCAACTCCTATCAGGGGCGTGTCTATTTCCGCAACCCTCTCACCTATTACGAAAAACTCACGCCAGACGTTTTCGATCTTCCTCCTGAGGTTGTTCCCCAAAGGAGCGTAATCAAAAAATCCGGCCATTCCGCCGTATATCTCGAATGATTGCCAGAGAAATCCCCTTCTGATAAGCATCTCCATCAGATCGCTCATGCAAAAACGAATGCATTCAACTTAAAAGTTTTTAGGACCTAGCTGCGCAATGCTAATATCCCCCAGCGTTAAAGCTGGGCCATGGACAGAGGCGAGATCAGGGTTGCAGTTCTCAGGATCGAGGGCACAAACTGCGAGGAAGAAACAGCCGAGGCATTCAGAAGCTTTGGCGTTCAGGCTGAACTTGTTCATCTCAAACAGTTTTACAGCGACATGATCAGGTATGAGGAGCAGAGAAGCATTTTCGACTATCACTGCCTGGTATTTCCGGGCGGATTTTCTGCTGGAGATTACGTTCGTGCGGGCGCAATTTTCTCTGCAAGGGTAAAGAGCGTTCTGAGGAAAGATCTCGAGGAGTTCATAAAGCTTGGATATCCAATTCTCGGAATATGCAACGGATTTCAGGTGCTTGCGGAGCTCGGAGCATTGCCGGGTTTTGACGAGGACAGGCCAATTTCGGAAAAACCGGAAATGGCACTGGCGATCAACGATTCAGGAAGATTTGAATGTAGAACAACCTTTTTGAAGAAGGAGAGCTCGAAGTGCATATTCACGAGGGCCGTGGAAAAGCAAATTCTAAAGATTCCTGTCGCTCATGCGGAGGGAAAGGTTGTTTTTCCCAAGGAAAAGGAGAAGGAATTTCTTGAAAGGCTGATAGAGAACGAGCAGATAGTTTTCAGATACGTGGACGAAAATGGAAAGTACTCTGGCTATCCTTGGAATCCGAACGGCAGCTTCTACAATATTGCTGGAATCTGCAATGCCACTCATACTGTTTTCGGGCTTATGCCGCATCCAGAGAGGGTTTTCTACGATCACAGGAGCGGCGGGTATGGAGACGGATACTATATATTTAAGAGCGCCATAGATTATCTGGAGAGGCTATGACAATGGATGCAGTAAAGCTGAAGGTTTCGGACTACATGACAAGGAACGTTTACACCCTCAGGCCCGACAACACGGTTGCTGATGCCATAGAGCTCATTAAGAAAACAGGTCACGACAGCTTTCCCGTTCTCGACGAGAACATGAAGGTTATAGGCTACGTCTCCGCAGTCGACCTGCTCGGGGTTGATCCGAACGTTAAAGTAAGCGAGATTATGTCCAAACAGCTTTACGTTGCCAGGGAGTTCATGGATCTGCGCGATGCAGCAAGGGTGATGTTCAGAACAGGCCACTCAAAGCTTCCAGTTGTTGACGAATCCGACAGGCTTGTCGGAATAATTTCGAACGCAGATGTCATAAGGAGCCAGATCGAGAGAGCAGATCCTGAGAAGGTTGAGAAGCTCAGGGCCACAATAGAAAGGGTTCACGGAGTGAAAACCCAGGTTTATACGGGAAAGGTCGAGGTCTCGAAGCTGATACCGACGCAGAGCAAGGTTTATGCAGACGAGCTGAAGGGAAGAATTCACGAGATAAATCGTGGACTTGCGGAGCCGATAATTGTCATAAAAAAAGATTCCCGGTATTTTCTCATGGACGGGCATCACAGGGCAGTCGCGGCCATGAAGCTTGGAATAGACAAGCTCGACGCCTACATAATCGAAGTAAATGGAGACGTTGAGCTCGGAATAGAGAAAATGGCCAGGAAAAAGGGCCTGAACTCTCTCAGGGATGTGGAAATAATTGAAGACGTTCCACACCCGCTGGTTGAGATCACGTTCAGGAACAGAGGCTAGCTATGAAGCGCATAATCTGGGTTGCAAATCTGGATGCAAAGAAGACGAGAGCTGAGGGAAGAAAGATACCTAAAAGGCTTGCAGTGCCGAATGTGAGGCTTCAGGAGGTTGTGCAGGCCTGCAAAGAACTCGGAATTAAATTTGAGGTCGAAAACAAGAAGTACCCGAGAAGCTGGTGGGAGGAGGGAGGAAGGGTTGCAGTCGAGGCTGAGAAGAGCAAGAACAAGATCATGATCGAAATCGCGAGCAAGATTCAGGAGATCAGGGAAAGGAAGAAGAAGAAATGAAGCTAATCTTTCTGCTGTCAGGAGAAAACGTTGAGCTGGCGAAGGCGGAAGTCCTGAATCTCGGCACGGCCTTTGGAGAAATAAATGGCTACGAGCTTGATGAACGCATTCTCTTGCTGGAATTCATTGGCGAGAATTTTTTCCACCGTCTCGCTCTCTGCCATGAGGCAAGTGAATTCCTTTTCTCTTGCCCTTACGAGGAGCTGAAAGCAGAATTCGAGAAGATCTCCCTGAATGGATCCTGCTGCGTCCGCGCAAGCGGCATAGGGTTAAAGGTCGATCCGGATCTGGAAAAAAGACTTGGCGCAATTCTCTGGAGAAAGGGGTTGAAGATAGATCTTACGAAGCCTGATAATCTGGTCAGAGTTTACATAACGAGAAAAAGGTGCTATATCGGACTTTTGAGGTTCAGACAGGAAAAGAAGCAGTTCAGAGAAAGGCTTCCGAACAGAAGACCGTTCTTCATGCCAGTAGTGATACTCCCGAAGCTATCAAGGGCAATCGTTAATCTGACCTCTCTGAAAAGCGGTCTAGTATTTGATCCAATGTGCGGGACGGGCTCTTTTCTGATCGAAGCAGGTCTCATGGGGCTCGAAATATGCGGCATGGACTACTACAGGGACATCGTTGAGGGCTGCAGGAAAAACCTGGAATTCTTCAATCTCGACGGAGAGGTTTTGCAGGGGGATGCAAGGGAGATTCCGTTCAAGGATTGTTCTTTTGACGCCATTGTTACTGACTATCCGTATTTCAGGGCGACGAGGAGCGGAACGGAGAATGATCTCTACGCAAGGAGCCTTGAAGAGATCTACAGAGTTCTAAAAAACGGAAGGAGAGCGGTAATTGTCACAAATTTGGATCTCAAATCGCTGCCAGGAAGGCTGATTTTCAAAGCAGAGCAGAGGGTCCACAAATCCCTGACAAGAAGGATATACGTGATTGAAAAAACGGTAATTTGAGCGCAGAAAGTTCTGATACCTTGCCCTTAAAAGCGGGGCTTTCAGCAGTGTATAAAAATTATCTGCATTTCTGACTTATCTCGTCTATCAGCGTATAGGAGCTCTTTATCTTCGTCACGTCTCCAAAGTAGGTCAGATTCCAGATGACGATGTGTTCAACGCCTATTTTTTCAAACTGTTCGAATGTTTTCACAATCTCATCAGGGGTTCCGCAGACGAACGCAAGTCTTGAAACTTCATCGGGAACCTTCTCTATTGCATTCATAATCTGCTCCTTTGAGTACTTTGTCGGGATGTAATCCAGAAGTCCGTAGAACTTTCCAAACGGATGCCTGTATCCAAGGGCCTCGTAGAACTCAGACGGCAGCAGCATAGCGTGAATTTTCAGAATTGGTGTCCTTAGGAGTCTTTCAACTTCTTCCTTTTTCTCGTCGACAACCAGGCTCACGAATATGCCCTTTTTGATCTCATCTGGATCTCTTTTTTCCTCCTTTGCAAACTTTATAAGCTTTTCAAGCCTTTCGGCATAGGTTTCGGGAGGAAGGGTTGAGGGAAGCCAGCCGTCACCGTATTTTGCTGTTAGCTTCAGCATCTTGTTTCCGTGTGCACCAATCCATATCGGCAGCTTTCCAATTGGCTTCAGGTCAAAAACAGCGTCTTCAAGCCTAAAAAACTTCCCCTGAAAGTTGATCTTCTCTCCGTAGTCCGTTGAAAGCATTATTTTTATCAGCTTCAGCCCCTCTTCGAGCCTTGCGACAGGGTTGTCGAAATTCAATCCAAAGGGAACTATGTTCTCCGCCTCTCCAGCACCTATTCCAAGAATGAATCTTCCGTTCGTTGCATGATCCGCCGTTACGGCCTGCTGGAGCATCACGGCCGGATGCCTTCTTATTATCTCCGTCACTGATACACCGAACTTTATCCTTTCTGTTGCAGGAGCTGTGTAGCATATCGAGCAAAACGGATCGTAAAACATGTGGCATGAGGGGTATCGCATTGCAAAAATGGTTTCCTTCCAGATATCGTGCGGATACCAGCCGAGAAGATGGTCTGCAAACCAGAGGGCAGCATAGCCCTTTTCTTCAAGCCTCTTGGCCGTCTTCTGAGCTTCGCTAATCGGAGGAAAAGTTGGACCAACTGTTCCGAACTCCATGTGCCTCCTATTCTTTGAAGTATTTGAATTTAACTTACAGTTGCTATGTTGAGCTTCCGCAAAAGCGTGATAATGAGCAGTTCACTGCATGAATCTGGGAAAAGACAGCCAAAATTAAATAAACTAAAAATACCAAAAATCAATTTAACTTTTAAAATTATATTTAGACCTGCTCTTGATAGGCCTTCAGTACTGCATCAACAATTTTATCTCTCGCTTCTTTGCTTACTGGGTGGAATAGATCCTGGTAACTTCCATCTTTTCCTTTCTTGCTTGGCATGCTTACCCAAAGCCCCTTCTCACCCTCAATAACTTTCAAGCCCTTCACTACAAATTCGTTGTCCAAGCTCACAGAGGCATACGCCTTCACGCTTCCTTCTCCCTTCGATTTGTATATTCTAACTTCCGTAATTTCCGCCAATTCTAACCCTCCGTTTAATTTTTCCACTTTTTAGGCAGGACAGTATTTAAGTCTTTCTCCATCAGGTTTTTTGGATGATGGGGAATGGGTTAGCCTTTCATAGAAAACCATAAAGGTGTTTTTGAAAGGAAGAGCCACGGGCGGGATTTGAACCCGCGACCGCTTGCTTACCAAGCAAGCGCTCTTCCCGCTGAGCTACCGTGGCATGCAGGAAGTTAAGTGTGTTCAGATTTAAAGATTTTCTATTATATCGTATCTGTCGGCCTCGCTGTAAGGAGTGGTCATCAACAGCCTTATCCTTTTTGCGGTTTTCTCTCCAACTTTCGGAACCTCCATAAGCTCTTTTTCACTCGCTGTAGCGATCCTCTCTATCGTCTGGAAATGTTCAAGCAGGTTCTTTGCAATTACACTTCCAACACCTGAAAGGGCTGAAACTATATACTCTTGCTCCTCTTTAAGGGTCCTTTTTGTTTTTCCAAAATGTTCGACAACCTCACGCTTCTTCTCTTCCTGCTCTCTCCTTGCTATCGCAAATATGAACTCTGCGGTCTCTTTTTCGTCTCTTGTGAATATCATCGGTATTCCGAAGTCTGTGACGATGGTCGCTATTGCACCTCTTATTGCGTTTGGATGCACGGCCCTGCGGTATATGTTCTCCCCTTCAAGAACTATGAGCGGTCTGGGATAGTTCTTAAGCTTTAGAAGCTGCTGGAACAGTCTATCCGAAATTAGGCTGTCAACAAAATCGTCGACAGTCTTTCTTTCAACCGCAACCCTGTCGCTGAGCACGTAGTCTGCAATCTCCAAATTTTTGATTTCCAGATTGGCTCCAAATTCCCTCAGCAGTTTGACTACTTCTGATCGCATCTCTCTCGAATCCACCAGGATTTTGATCCCTGTTTTTTCAAAGTCAGCTAGACTTGCCTGTACTTTTGATTCAACCTTTTCGAGCATAGACTTGATCTCTTTCAGTTTTTCGAACATTGCTCTCTCTTTTTTGAGGCTTGCGAAGTAGTAAACTTCATCTCTCGTCCCTTTTGCCATAAGAACAATTATTTTTCCCTTTCTACCTCTTCCAGTTCTTCCCTTACGCTGTATGGCTCTGATCTCTGATGGTATAGCTTCATAGAACACAACAAGATCTGTGGCAGGAATGTCAAGTCCCTCTTCGCCTACTGACGTCGCAACCAGCACCTTGTATACTCCTTCTCGAAACTTCTGCAAAACTTCAATCTGTTCCCTTTGCTTCATTCCTCTGTCGTTCTCTCGAATTGCCTGACCGATGAACTTTGCTGCAGGAGCAATCTTGGAGATTTCTGATACGAGAAAGTCTGCAGAGTCACGGTAGTTGGTAAATACGATTATTCTTGAATCCTCCTTTTCATCTAACTGCTTCTTGATGACTTCTTTGAGTTTTTCAATCTTTGGATGCTCTGTTTTTAGCCTCATTGCAAGAAACAACGCATCTCTAAAGCTCGGATCGTTTGCAATACTTTTTGAAGCCTTGCTACCTCCTACAGAACTGCTCTCCTGTAATATTTTGGTTAGATAACTCCTGAAGCTCTCCACGCTC
>CAYSRI010000005.1:7574-14999 GCA_964433405.1 uncultured archaeon
TTTCGATCAATTCCACAGCATGTGAAAGTTTCAGGATCTCAGCGAGAATTGAACTTGCCTCAAAAAGTTCTGGTTTCTGCGTTTTTCCAATCTCGCTTTGAATCAGCTCCTGGAGTTCTAGCAGTTCTCTTCTTGTGGCCTTTTCCGATACTTCTATGCCGAGTTCTTTCATTCTCTTCAGTCTTATCTTCAAGCTGGTCTCTATTTTTTCTTTGAGCATCATGATCTCCTTCGGGACTTCTACCTTAATCCACTCAATCTCCTTTTCGCTCACATACGGGTATACGTCCTCATCCTGTTCTGTCCTGAACTCCAGTGACTGAATATGCAAATTTCTGACAACTTCCAGGATTCTTTCGGGATCGCTACCCGGAGAAGCGGTTAGTGCAAGGATTAAAGGTTTCTTAGCCTTCTTCATGTATTCATCTGCTATGAAAACGTAGCTGTAGTTTCCAACAGCTCTATGGGCCTCGTCAAATACAGCAATCACAACATCCTCAATGCTGACCCTTCCCGCGATTATGTCGTTCTCGACAACCTGGGGGGTTGCAACGATAACCCTTGCGGATTCCCAGAGCTTCTCTCTCTTTTCCGGTTCATCTTCACCGCTCATCGCAACTATTTTTTCTTCCTCGATCTTAAGCGTCCGCTTCAAGAAGCCTGCATGCTGTTCTACAAGCGGTCTTGTTGGAGCAAGAAAAAGGGCTCTACCCTGCTCATTCAGCAGTCTTGAAGCGATAACCAGGGCAGCGATAGTAGTTTTTCCAAGTCCTGTGGGGATTATTACAAGCGTATTTTTTATCAGAGCGTTTGTTGCAATCGCAATTTGGTAAAGCCTCCTTTCAAGCGTCCTATCTTTAATCAATGGGTGGTTCACAAACTCCACGATCAACGATCTCATTTGGTTAATAAATCGTTTACCCTCTCATTCTGTTGAACAGTCTGGTTAACTTACGTTGCTGCTAGTTCCCCTTTCGAAAGGAGATAAAGCAGGGAGGGGAGTGTTACAACTGTGGTTATGTTGAGCCGGGACAGCCCTGAAGGCTCGCGGAGAGAACCTCTGTCTCTCGTAATTTCTTACAGGAAAGTGATCGAGGGGGCAAGTTCTTTCGATGAAGCAGGAAGCCCTTTTTGTCGGCGAGTGATAGTTCACTAAAAAAGTATAAATAGTAAATAGGCTAAATAAAAACATGCTTGACTGGAAGGAGATGTCCAGAGAAGTTGTTCTATCTATTGTAATGGTATTTTCTGCGGCTGCTCTTGTTTACCAATGGCTCTCGATGTATAACAGGTTCGATCCGATCTTGGTTTTCCTTGCTGCCTTGCTCATGACGAGTTTGGCGCTGCTGTTGATTAGTGTGGAAATGAGAATGAGGGAGATAACGGAGGAATTTCAGAATATAAAGAGGACAATCGCGATAACTTCGGATGAGCTGGAAAGCAGAATTTCAAAGACAATAAGACCAGAGATAAGAGAATTGGGAGAAAGAATAGATGCACTTCAGAGGAAGCTTTTTAGATAAATTTTTAATCCAATTCACTTTTCATATACACGGGGTGTCGCTCTGAGTGAGGAAGAAGTAGTCAGGGTTCGTCTTCCGGACAAAAGGAAAGGGGAAATGTTTGGTATCGTTTCGTCGATGCTTGGTGCAGGGCATATTAAAGTCAGATGTGAAGATGGAGTGGAAAGGCTTGGAAGAATTCCGGGTAAGATGAGAAAAAAGATATGGATTAAGGAAGGGGATGTTGTAATAGTTGTTCCGTGGCCATTTCAGAAGGATCGCGCAGACATTGTTTGGCGCTATACAAATCCACAGGTGGAATGGCTAGAACGGAAAGGTTACCTAAAATTTTAAAAATTAATTATCTTTTTCCGAACTCTCTTGCAAGTTTCTGAATTTGCTCATCTGTGAGCGGCTCAGCGCAGCAGATTTGCATGAGTTCCGATTCACTGCTGATATATGTCCAATTGTGAGGTTCGGGCTTTACTGGATTTGAGGGGTCTCCTATATATGTTATATAGTCGAATTTAAGGGCTTCTTTCCAGTCTTTTGGAAGCGGAACAACGCCTTTAATCCACGTGAGACTCTTGGAACTTTCGTTCCACGTTGTCATCACGATCTTGCCTGTCTCAAGGTAATTCTTCACATTTTTATTACCATGGCATTCATCGCAACTTTTTGCCTTCTCGCTAATCGAGTGAGAATAGAAGGGCTGAATTGTGACGAAGGTTCTGTTGTGGTATACTGCCGTCATGAAATTGGCCGGGTAAACCTTTCCATTAAAGTTGACCAGTATCTCGAAGCCAGCTAATGGCCTGAATGCCCTTTTCTGGTGCTTTTCAGCGCTTTCGAGATGGCAGTTGTAGCAGGCGATTACGGTCGTCTGATGGCATGCTGTGCAGTAAACTTTGCCGTGGAGATTGTGAACTGCACTTCCGTTTAATTGATGGCAATTTGTGCATTTAACCATCGTCTCTCTCTTCAGCAACGTTGGATAGTGATTTCCATCACCCATCACATCTTCTTTGCTGTGGCAGTCCATGCAGCTCATTCCTCTGTGAACGTCGGTCAAGTTCAGTACTGCGATCTCTGTAATCTGTCTTGCATGACATCCTAAGCAAGTTGAATCGTTTACTTTATCTCCGGGTGTTATGTGACAGTCGTAGCAGTCAGGAGTATACGTTTCCGTTTCTATTGGAGCACCATTTGCTTTTGTTTTTGCATGGCACTTCACGCAACCGAAGTCGTCTATGGGCTTTTGCGTTATGAGTTCCATTCCACCACGTTCTGCTGAGTAAAAGGTAATTTTACCCTGTCTTGTATAATGAAGACTAGTGTTAAAGTTTTTGGCCCAATCAGTTTTGGTTTCAACAACTTCTCTGGGCTGAGCGCAGCCAAGGAAGAACAGGATCCCGATGAGCAGGGCAATTATAGATAAAACTCTGATAACCTTCATGTTTAAGAATTTCTAGTTATAGGATATAAAATTTTCCCGGTTTTTGTTAAGCGCTTCAATCATAGATTTGAGAATCAAAAATAAAATAAGCAAAAATACCTTTCTCTGGAAATATGGAGCTGATCAAAATTCTGAAAGATTGTAACCGCAAGAGGGCCCTTGTCTTTGGAGTTGGAGGAGGAGGCGATATAGTCAGCACGGTTCCCGTAGCAAACCTCCTGAAGCTCTTTGGATTCAAGGTTATCCATGGCAGTGTTCTCTGGGACCGCTTGGTCGTTGATCCAAAGCCTGGACCAAGAGCATTGGAAGAACTCGAAAACATAGAAAAATTCAACGAGGTCATAGCATTTGTAAACGAAAACACCAGGACAAATTACGGAGTAATACCAAATCTTGCGAGATCTGCAAGACATTTCGGAGAAGTTGTAGCTCTCGACATAACGAAGGGCGCTAAAAACCTGGCAAAAGGGATAAAGGAATTCATGGAGGAAAATGGAATCGGAATTGCGATCGGGGTTGATGCTGGCGGAGATGCGATTGCCGTGGGTTATGAGTCCGGAGTTCGAAGCCCTCTTGCAGATGCAGTAAGCGTTGTTGCGCTAAGTGAAGTGGATGGCATAATCTCTGTTACTGGATTTGGGAGCGATGGAGAGCTTAAGTTGGAGGAGTTGATGTTTAACATTGCCGAGATTTTTAAAAGAGGCGGGTTTCTGGGATGTTCATCTCTTTCGTCCGAGGATTCCAGGGAAATGACGAGTCTTTGTGAGCTGGTTGTAACTGAGACTAGCAGAATTCCGATAATTGCTTATAGTGGAGAATTAGGGATTAAAAGGATAAGAAAGGGTAGAACTGTATTAATAACCCCAATTTCTGCTTTAATCTTCCATTTCAGAGCAAGAGCAGTATTTGAAATCAATGAAGTTGCAAAGCTGATAAAGGACTGCGAGAGCATAGAAGAAGCCAACAAGATACTGAATAAAAATGGAATTACAACCGAACTTGACTATGAAAGATCAGTTTCAGATTTCAAAGTCGCTTAAGTCAATTATTTCTTCGTCAAGCTTGAATCCAAGGTCTTTTTCCTCCTCCTTTTTCTCCCTTTTCTCTTCCGATCTCTCTCCTTTCAGGATATCCTGCTCTTCTTTCAGCCTCATCAGGACATCTATTACTACTTTTCGGAATTCTTCTATGTTGGTATCGTATTTCTCCATTGTAATCTTATCCTCACCTTTTTCAATTGCTTTGATCCTCTTCAGCGTAGCCTTTGCAGTTTCAATTATCCAGTAGTCTCTAGTCTCGAAATCCGAAACGTTTATGTATTCTGGTCTTATCAGCGGAAGAACTCTGTCGTCTCTTTGAAGCAGTCTAGCTTTTGCGGTAACTGCAACTATTTGGGGCGGGTTTATCTCGGCCAAAGAGTCTAGAGCTTCGGGCTGGAACTTGCTCACAAATCCGAGAAATGATCCCGTGGGATCTGAGATTCTAATTCGCCACATATCTGAATCAGGTTTTACCTCATCTTTTTCCAGCAAAACTCCGACTATAAAGAGTCTGTTGCACCTAAGGCCGAGCGGAGTGAGAACGTAAATAGCCTCTTTTTCTCCCTCTCCGCCAACTTTAAATCTGGAAGCATTGAACTCTTTTGAGAAAACCCTTTTCGCGACTTCTCTTCGTGCAGTTCTGATCATGCTTCCGCCTCCTTGAGCACTTTCTCTACTTCTTCAGCGATTTTCGGTCTGTAAACCTCTGCGGAAGTTACAGTCAGCGTCCTAAACCTGAGTTCACCCCTAACTTTTAGATACTTTCCTAAAAGCATTTTTTTCAGCTCTAAAAGAACAACCCCTCTATCTAAATGCTCTTCTGCGAGTTTTCTGGCCTCTTTGAGTCCCATTCCTGTGAGGGAATTAATCACTTTTTCATCCATAATCAAATCGTAGGTCCTATCACCGTCATCTAGAACTCCTCTAATACGCAAAACATCATTGGCTTCGACTTTACCATGCTCCAGACAGACACCGGCTTTTACCGTTCTTCCGCAGATTTTACAAACCTGAATAAGGCCGCTGTTCTGCTGAATCGAAACCAAGGCTCCAATAGCTTCCAGTTCTTTCGAATCTTCTTTGACTTCGATCTGCTCATCGATCTCTCTTATCTCGCTTGCACTTGTCACCTTTACGCTCTTGATTCCCATGAATTCATCAATGACAACCTTCTCAAACAGATAGCATTTACCTTCTTCCAGTTTCTTTTTGTTAGCTTTTGCCCATACTACAAATCTCGCAATTCCTGTTTCATCCCCTATCAGCCCTGTTTGCTGTATGGTTGGACTGTTCGGTTCCCAAAGCTGGATGACTTTAGCTTTCAGACTAACCCATTTGTTGGGCTCTATTTCAGAAATTTTCGTCAAATCAGGCTTCAGATCAGCCTTAGAAATGTTGTAATTTTTTCTCAGACCATTTATTATCGTCTTTCTGGCCTCTTCTTCTGGTACTTTAAACTCGAATAGAAGAAGCCTTAATCTGGTCTCAATCTCTTTCTTCGTTACGCCATAACTTTTAAACTTCTCGTAGATGTCTTCAACTATTGCCTGGAATCTGCTTTCGTCCATGGACAAAATAGCGAATCGAGATAAAAAAGCTTTTGTTCAGGAAGATTTAAAAATAGGATTTAAGGATTTTTCTTATGGAACTTCTCTATCCCGTGGAAAAAGATCTTCGAAAGGCTGCCGAGATCCTTAAGAAAGGAGGTATCATAGCCCTGCCAACTGAAACCGTGTACGGACTGTCTTGCGATGCGCTCAATGAAGAAGCGGTAGAAAGGATTTACGAGATCAAGAAAAGACCAAAAAATAAACCGCTTATCGTCGGAGTTGGCAGGATTGAGGAAATATATGAAATTGCCGAGGTGAATGAGACCGCTGAAAGGCTGATCAGAGAATTTTTCCCCGGGCCCCTGACGCTGATCTTGAAAAATAAGAAAATACCCTCGATTGTAACAGCGGGATCTGATAAGGTTGCGGTCAGGATGCCCGCTCACGAGATTCCGTTAAAGGTGTCCAGACTGCTTGGAAGACCGATTGTAGTTCCTTCTGCGAACATCTCAGGAAGACCAACCCCCACAAAGCTGGAGCACGTATTATCGGACTTTGGAGAGAGTCTGGATGCTGTAATAGTTGGAGAGTGCAACATCGGGATAGAATCAACAATTTTAGATGTTACCGTCTCCCCAGCGAAGCTTATTCGGCCCGGAGCAGTTAGTTCGGATATTTTAAGGAAATTCGTCGAAGTAGAGCAATGTGAAGACACCTTTGGACAGTACGAGATTTCTGCGGAAGTATATGTTTTCGTCGGAGAAAGGGTGGAGGAGTCTATTAGAAGCTTTTTATCAAAGTTTGAGGATGCAGTAGTCATAGCCAGGAAAGATGTTTATGGAGGGAAGGTAATAGAAGTAGGGGAGAGTCTGGAAAGCTACGCCAGCAACCTTTTTGACGCCTTGAGAAAGGCAGAGAAAATGGGGGCAAAGGTTATCCTTGTTGAAGGTATCGAGGAAAAAGGCATTGGTGAAGCGGTCATGCACCGCCTGTACAGATCAGCCAGGAATGTTATTAGAGTTTAATCTACCGTTGCTGCTGAGCCCTTCTCTGAGAGGGAAACAGCAAAAAAGATGAGCAGGAGAAAAACTCTGCATATTTTCAATGAATCACAAGGTGAAATAGATGCTGATCAGAAGCGAAAAGCCCCTTGCGTGAGCGAGAGGTGGTTCACTAGCAAAAGCTTTAAATCATTGGTCTAATTCGCTTTTCATTATGAAAGAACAAGCGGAAGTGAGGCAACTTAGGGAAGGAGGATATATTGTGATTGACGACGAACCTTGCGAGATTATAAGTATTTCAGTGAGCAAACCAGGGAAGCATGGAGCAGCAAAGGCGAGAATAGATGCTATAGGGATATTTGACTCCCAAAAAAGGAGCATTGTGGAACCTGTTACGGCCAAGATCTATATTCCGATGGTGGAAAGAAAAAGAGCACAGGTTTTGAGCGTTGCAAGGGATAACGCCCAGCTAATGGATCTGAGTACCTTCGAGACCTTCGAGCTGCCAATTCCTGAAGACCTCAAAGATAAAATAGCTCCCGGTAAGGAAGTAATTTATATAGAGTCTCTCGGGAAAAGAAAAATTGAAAGAATGGCATAATGCACATAGACAACTATTTTTCAATCTCCAATTCCGAGATCAGGGACGCGGAATTTGTTATATACGGGATTCCCTACGACGCAACCCAGTCCTTTAAGCCAGGATCGAGGTTTGCTCCAAACGCCGTAAGGGAAGCGAGCTGGAATCTTGAATCGTACTCCCAGTTTTTTTCCTACGATCTCTCGTTTGCAAAGGTCTGCGACGCAGGAAACGTAAACTGCGATGGCAGTTTTGAAGACATCGGAAGGAGAATCGAGAATCTCCTGCGGGCTGTC
>CAYSRI010000005.1:15009-22147 GCA_964433405.1 uncultured archaeon
CTCTGGAGTTCCAATTGCAATCGGTGGAGAGCACAGCATAAGTTGCTTGACGAGTAAAAAGTTTAAAAAATGCTGTTTCTTGGTTTTTGACGCTCATTTCGACTTGCGTGACGAATTCGATGGGAACAGATTCAATCATGCCTGCACAACGAGGAGGATTTTCGAGGAGGGATTTGACGTAATAATTGCAGGTGTCAGGAGCGGTTGTAAGGAGGAAAGGACTTTTGCCGACAGAAATGGAATAAAATATGTATTTTCATGGGATTTAAGGAGTTATGAAGATGTTGAGAGGCTTGTAAGAGAATATGACAGAATCTATCTTTCCATCGACATGGATGCCTTTGATCCGAGTTTTGCTCCCGGTGTTTCAACACCCGAACCTTTTGGCATAAACCCCAGAATTCTTTTAGAGCTTTTCCGTGAAATTGTGGATAGAGTCGTTGCTCTGGACATAGTTGAAGTAGTTCCCGATGCGGATAAGGTTACACAGACCCTGGCAGCTAAATTAATATTTGAATTCATTGCAGGGTATTGTTCTAAGCGCTGAAAAAGGAAATTATTTTCGAAAATTATTTTTAGACTTGTGTGCTTTTGCGTAAAGTTTATATAGAAATACCTATCCACCAATGTCTGTAAGGAGGTGGTTGGATGGTTGCATTGCAGGGTACACCTGTGCTTATACTTAAGGAAGGAACCCAGAGAACGGTTGGAAGGGATGCACAGAGGATGAACATAACGGCTGCAAGGATCATTGCAGAAGCCGTAAGGAGCACCCTTGGCCCCAAGGGAATGGATAAAATGCTGGTGGACAGCCTTGGGGACATAACGATAACAAACGATGGAGTCACGATCCTGAAGGAAATGGACGTCGAACATCCCGCAGCAAAGATGGTTATAGAGGTTGCAAAAACCCAGGACAACGAGGTGGGCGATGGAACGACAACAGCCGTTGTAATCGCAGGCGAGCTGCTGAAGAAGGCTGAGGAGCTTCTTGATCAGGAAATCCATTCAGCCGTAATATCTAACGGCTACAGATTAGCTGCTACGAAGGCTCTTGAAATCCTGAATGACATTGCAATATCTGTAAGCAAGGATGACAGGGAAGCACTAAAGAAGGTCGCAAGCACAGCAATGACAGGAAAGGGTGCTGAAGTGGCTCTCGATAAGCTTTCAGAGATTGCAGTAGATGCAGTTAGGATGATTGTGGAAGAAGTGAACGGAAAGTTGAGGGCAGATACTGAAAACATCAAGATCGAGAAGAGACAGGGAGGAAGTGTTGAGGATACGGTGTTGATAAAGGGTATAGTTCTGGACAAGGAAGTTGTCCATCCGGGAATGCCGAAGAGCGTCAAGAACGCAAAGATCCTCCTGCTTGACTCAGCACTTGAGGTAAAAGAGACGGAGATCGATGCGAAGATCAGAATCACAGATCCCGAGAAACTGCAGAAGTTCATAGAACAGGAGGAGAGAATGCTGAAAGACATGGTAGACAAGATCGCAAAGGCCGGAGCAAATGTCGTATTCTGCCAGAAGGGTATAGACGACCTTGCGCAGTACTATCTGGCTAAAGCCGGAATTCTTGCAGTGAGAAGGGTGAAAAAGAGCGATATCGAAAAGCTTGCTAAGGCAACAGGGGCGAAGATCCTGACTGATCTCAGAGAAATCACTCCGGAGGATCTTGGCGAGGCAGAGCTAGTTGAGGAGAGAAAGGTTGGCGATGAGAAGATGGTCTTCATCGAGGGTTGCAAGAATCCGAAGGCCGTAACGATTCTGGTCAGAGGAGGAAGCGAGCATGTAGTCGATGAGGCAGAGAGAAACCTCGTTGATGGAATAAAAGTTGCAAAGTGCGTTCTTGAAAGCGGAAAGATCGTTGCAGGAGGTGGAGCACCGGAGATGGAGCTGAGCCTCAGGCTGAAGCAGTGGGCCCCAAGCGTTGGCGGAAGAGAGCAGCTCGCAATAGAAGCGTTTGCAAGTGCCCTGGAAGTGATCCCAAGAAGTCTGGCTGAGAACGCTGGTCTTGATCCAATAGACATAATCGTAGAACTCAGAAAGGCTCACGAGGAGGGTAAGACCACTTATGGCGTAGACGTCTTCAAGGGAAAGGCTTCGGACATGATTGCCTCAGGTGTAATGGAGCCCGTTAAGGTAAAGAAGCAGGCGATAAGCGGTGCAACGGAAGTTGCAATAATGATTCTCAGAATAGACGATGTAATCGCCGCTAAAGGTTCTGAGGGCAAGGGAGGGCTAGGAGAGAGTGGAAAGAGCGAGGAAGAGGAGTCTGAATCCGAGTCTTCCTCGGAAGACTGAATTTTTTAAAAAATTAAATCTTTTTAATTCTTTTTGAAACTTTAAATGTTCTCTCTTTTGGTATGAGAAGCCTTAACAAGGGAACTAAAGAACTTCTGTAAAGCCCTTCTCCTGTGTGAGACTTGGTTCTTTTCTTCGCCCATCTCTGCAAAAGTTCTATCCCCGTAAAGAAAAATTGGATCAAATCCGAACCCCTTATTACCTCTGATCTCATCAGAGATCCTGCCTTCAACAACCCCATCAAACAATGTTATTTTAATGCCGTCAAAATACGCGATCACCGACTTAAAGTATGCTCTTCTGTTTGAGACGCCCTCCATCAGTTTTAGTATCCCTTTGTTTCCAATTGTTTTAAAAACATAGCTTGAATATGGGCCGGGGAATCCATTGAGGGCCTCTATAAACAAACCGCTGTCCTCTATGAAGAAGGGGGCCTTTATTTTATCTACAAGTTTCTCCGCACTTTTTATTGCAATTTCTTCGAGATTGAATCCCTGTGGCTCTTCGTATTCCATTTTAATCCACTCTATCTGAATTGAAAAGTTCTCGGCTATCGCTTTCGCTTCCCGGAACTTACCTTCGTTTGACGTTATGAATTTCATTGCCTAAAATTTTTAGAAATGTTAATAAGCTTTCATCTTTCTGAGCAAACAAAATAATTTTATACAGAGATAATCTACTTTTTATGAGAGGGAGCCAGATGACTTCAGTAGACTACGTTGTTATAGGGGCAGGATATGCAGGCCTTCATTGCGCCAAGAGACTGAAGGAAAAAGGGTTTGAAGTTCTTGTATTCGACATGCGCTGCGCAGGAGGAGAGCTCGAAGTATTTTCGAGGCTCCAAGTATTCGCTGAAAAATTCTTTAAATTTATCGAAGAAGTAAATGAATTGAAAAAAGAAGTAAATATCGATTTAGGAACAGTGATCAAATCAAAACCAGTTATAGTCAACTCAAAAAATGGATTAAAGCGGTTTGAGGCTCGAAGAGCAATTCTATGTACCGGTGCTGCAGATAAAGCACCCATTAGACTCAACGTTTTGAAAAAGAAAATTTCAGGTATCTACACTCTTGACCAATCGCTGCGCATTCTCTCTGAAAATAAAAAACTTGGAGAAAAAATCCTGATTGCGGGAAAAAGAGACTTTGTAATAGACTTAGCTGAAAAACAGCTTGAAGAGATGGAGTACGACTTCGAATTCGTTGAAGCGGGGGAAGATATCCAGGTTATAGGGACAGACAAAGTCGAGGCGGTAGGGGTTAATGGGGTTGAGTACAAATGTGATACTCTGATATTTTTTAACGGTAGAGAACCATTCAATCCATTAAAGCTTAAGGGAACCCCAGTAGGAAACGTTGCGGTTTATACTTATGATTACTCAAAAGTTGAGGAGAACGTAAGAAATTTTTTGGCAAAACTTCAATAGAGAATCGAAATAGAAAGATTTTTTAATTGACTATTGAACCCTTCACTGGTGGGAAACATGGAATTAAAAAAGATTGCTGTTCTAGGAGCTGGTGACATGGGGCATGGAATCGCTGAGGTCAGTGCAATAGCAGGCTACGAAGTCTGGATGAGGGACATAAAGCAAGAATTCGTCGATAAAGGAATGGAAAGGATAAAACAGAGCCTATTAAAGCTTCAGGAGAAGGGAAAAATTAGCAGTGTCGAGGATGTAATAGCAAGAATTCATCCCACAGTAGACTTGGCTGAAGCGGTAAAAGATGCGGATCTGGTCATCGAAGCAGTCCCTGAAGTTTTCGAGATAAAAACGCAGGTTTTCGCTGAATGCGACAGGCTCGCAAAGCCTGAGTGCATCTTCGCAAGCAATACCTCAACGATGAGGATCACAGACCTTGCAAAGGCTACAAAGAGAGAGGATAAGTTCATAGGGCTGCACTTCTTTAATCCGCCGGTTTTAATGAGGCTTGTGGAAATAATAAAAGGGGAGAAGACGAGCGAGGAGACTGTAAAGACATGCGTGGAGTACGTAAAGAAAATTGGTAAAGAGCCTGTTGTTGTTCACAAAGACGTGCCAGGATTCATAGTTAATAGGGTCCAGGCCCCCGCTGGGGCTCTGCTGATGTCCATAATCGAAAAGGGCATTGCAACACCAGAAGAGGTCGATGCAGCCGTTAAAAAGATGGGTCTGCCGATGGGACCGTTTGAGCTCATGGATTTCACGGGAATTGACGTCTTCTATCATGCGAGCAAGTATTATGCAAAAACGATAAGTCCGGACTACGAACCACCGAAGATTCTGGAGGAGATGGTAAAATCAAATAGGCTCGGAAAGAAAACAGGAAAGGGCTGGTACGACTGGAGCAAAGGAAGACCCGAAATCGATCTAAGCAAGGCAACGGATAAGATAAGCCCGCTGGACTTCACAATGGTCGAGATAAACGAAGCTGTCAAACTTGTGGAAATGGGGGTTGCAACGCCTGAGGATATCGACAAGGCTATGAAACTCGGTTTAAACCGCCCCTTCGGGCCCTTCGAAATTTTGAAGACAATGATAGATGAAGACCAGCTCCTGAACAGGCTAAACGAGCTGGCAAACATGTTTGGTAAAAAGATATTTGAACCAGCTCAAAGTATAAAGGAAAAGAAGGTGAGGCAGATGGTTGAGGGTGAAAAAGCTCCACAAAAGGTGGAAGAATTCCAGACCATAAAGATAGAGAAGCTCGGGGACGGAATAACGAAGCTGATTCTGAACAGGCCAGAGAGGTTGAACACAATCTCTCCGGAACTGCTGGACGAGCTTGACAGAGCAATTACAATGCTCTGGAAAGATGATGAGACAAGAGTTATAATAATAACAGGTGCCGGAGACAGGGCTTTTTCTGCTGGAGCAGATCTTTCTTCCCCCATATTCCATCCGTTCGACTTTTTGGAGCATAACAGGAAAGGAGAAAGAATATTCAGAAGGTTGGGCGAAATTCCAAAGCTTGTGATTGCAGCGGTTAACGGATACGCTCTTGGAAAGAAATCGGCAGTATTTGGTTTGCCTGAAGTTACCTTGGGTATAATTCCTGGATGGAGCGGTACTCAGAGACTTGCAAAGCTTGTGGGGATTAGCAGGGCCATGCAATTGGCTCTGACTGGAGAAAGAATCAACGCCGTAGAAGCAGAGAGATGGGGCATTGTAAACAAGGTTTTCGACGATGATAAGTTCGAAGAAGAGGTTCTAAAATACGCTAAGAACATCGTAGAGAGATGTGCTCCGATTTCAATTGCCTTGATAAAGAGACTTATCAACAAGGGTGCAGAAGTTCCCGCGGACGTTGGAATGGAGTGGGAGTGCACTGCCGCGGGTTTGGCTTTCTCTACGGAAGACATGAGGGAGGGAATTTCGGCCTTCTTAAGCAAAGAAAAACCAAAGTTCAAGGGGCGATAAATTCTATAAATTTTTATTTTTTAGCTGTAACAAAACGATGCGTTTAATCCTATCCTTTGGAGGTATCCACTTCTCTCAGGTTAATTGCAAAATGCGTAGTCTACTTTTCGAGCCCGAAATCTTTTTTCAAACACTCTGCTACTTCCTTTCCAGCTTTGAGGCTACCATTCATGCTTCTCTCAGGATAATTCGGCTTAGAAGTCATCCCTGCTAAGTAAAATCCATCGTGAATCCTGTAGGGCGTTATCTTTTTCAGGAAGCCTGTTTCGTAAATCGGAGAACTGTATTTTGCCTTAAAAATCCTGATCCAACGCACGTCTTCTTCTCCGACATTGAATCTTTTCAGGTCGCTTAAAAAAAGCTTTACAATCTCTGAATCAGCCTTATTGAAAAGCCAGCCTTCAGGCGTAGAATAGCTCGCCAAGTAAACGAGATTTTCACCATAATCTTCGAACGGCATGAAATTAGTGTGCTCGATTATTGCCCCAAAGGTCGCCCTGTCTACGTTGATCCAGTAAATATCAGATATGCTATTTTTCAGGGAAACGAGAGCACAGACGGAACTCTGATAGTTTATTTTTGGCAACCCAAAGTTCAAGGCCAAGTTTCCTAGCTCCGGGATTGGACCCGTGAAGATGACTGCATCGAAATCCTCTCCATTGACATTCCATTTGCCTTCTCGCTTTATCTCGCAGTTTGCATGAACTATATCCAGTCCTTCAGCCATTCTTTCGATTAACTGATAGAATCCGTGTCTCAAATATCCGATCTCCTCACCCTTCAGCTTCCTGTTGCTCCTTATCGCAACCCTTGCGAGAAGCCAAGCAAAACTGACTCTATCCGCATTATCTCCAAATTTAGCCTTAAGCATTGGCATGAAAAACTTATCTAACAATCTATCGCTGAATCTATCCTTTAAAGCTGGAATGACAGATACATCGTCAAAATTTTCGTAATCAAGCTTTCTGCTTCTTATTGTAAATAGTGCTAAGCTTAATTTGTCCCTAAAGGACATATATGGGTATTTTAGGATTTCAATTGGGGTACTCAGGGAGTCGCTGTTTATGGCAAAACCAACTTTTACAGTTTTCCAAACGAGTTTTGAGTCCAGTCCGAGTTTCTTTATAATTCCCAAAAGCTCTGAATCTGACCTGAACAGATGATGATAGTACTTTTCAATACAGTATCCATTGCAAAAACTAGAGAGTAGACCTCCAATTTCGTTTTTTTCAAAAATCCTAACTTTTGCGTATTCTTTTAGTTCATTCGCAGCCCTTAGCCCAGTAAGACCTGCACCGATGATCGCTATTTTCATGTATTTCCGACGTCAGCAAACTTAAAAGAGTTTTCTTAAAAGAAGCTAATAACCGACAAGATTATAATTCTCCAGGGACAGTTAAAGTTAAATACTTAACGGCTAATGGTGATAGTAAT
>CAYSRI010000006.1:0-4833 GCA_964433405.1 uncultured archaeon
CCCCACTATATATAATTTTACCTGGAAGCAACCTTTCGGAATCTGCTGCCGAGCAAAAGCTTAGAATTCCATAGAACACCAAACAATGATCCCAAATCAGGTTAGACCGACATAGTTTCTAATGTTCATCAAGCTCGATCCTTTTCATGGGTTCATTGGAGGAATATCCTCGCTCTTAACATCATTCGCGGTAACCCCACACACCCAAAGGTACACGCTCCACACAGCTGGAGATACTGCTCCTTTCGGAGCTTTACCGATCTATCTCCACAAATGGCGCGGGTTTAAAAAGTGTTTTCAGGAGAAAAGAGCTTAAACCTAGTCACATATTATTAAGGAAGAGTCTCCAACTACCTATAGCTAAGACCTTCAAGAATTCTCTTTAATAATTTTAGCCGAGGAATTGCTACCAACGATAACGGCATCAATAAGCTCTGAAGGGAATATGCCATTCTCAACCACACCTACAATCGATCCCAATTCCTTTTCAAGGGTTTCAGGGCTTTCTATTACCCCAAAATCGCAATCAATAATGAAATTGCCGTTGTCCGTTATTATCGGTCCTACTTTTCCTTTTCCTTCCCTCAATTTTGGCTTGCAGATCGAAGATAGCCTCTTAACTATGTATCCATAAGCAAATGGCAGAACTTCGACTGGGACTGGCATTGAAAGCTTTTCAACAAGCTTAGATTCGTCAACAAGTATAAAAACTTTTTTACTTGCAAATGCCAAGATTTTTTCCCTTGTCAAGGCCGCTCCACCGCCTTTAATGCAGTTTAGCCTCGAATCAACCTGATCTGCCCCATCAATGCAGATATCTGGTTCCCTCTCAACAAGATCTGTAAGTATAATGCCATTCTTTAACCCCGCGAGCATCGCCTGATACGAACTTGGAATTCCGTATATTCTTAGCCCCTCTTTTTTAATCTTCTCTCCCAGCAGGGTTAGAAAAACTTCTACAGTGCTTCCACTTCCGATTCCAATTGTCATTTCATCTTTTATCAGGTTAAGGGCTAGCTTGGAAGCATTATATTTTCCATTCATCTTCCCAGCACCTTAAAGCTTCGCAGTCCGAAGTTGCATTTAAGGATATCGGTGTAATGGAGACATACCCGTTTCTGATCGCATGTATATCCGTTCCGGGTTCAGCACTTTCAACTTCTATCCCGTGGATCCAGTAGTATTCCCTTCCTCTCGGATCAAGCCTTTTTTCTACCTTTGTCTTATACATCTTCTTTGCAAGCCTTGTTATCGCAATTTTTCCGTTGAAATTCTTCGGAACATTAACGTTCACAACATCAATGCTCTCAGGCAGCCCTTGATCGAGCACTTTTCTTGCAATCCACTTCAAGACTTTCTTTGCATTCCCAAAGTCATATTCGCAGCTGAGCTCAAACTTGAGAAGCTCATGCATCTCCAAAGAAATTGCTATTGATTTGCTTCCATGAGTTGCAGATTCAAGAGCAGCACAAACTGTCCCAGAAGTAGTTACGGCTTCTGTTGACAAATTCTCTCCCAGATTAATACCGCAAACGGTTAGATCAGGTAGCTTCTTTATGATTTCGTATATCCCAATGATTACAGCATCTGTCGGCGTTCCGTCTATTGCATAAACTCTCATGCCGTCTATTTCGAGCTCAAAAAAACGAACCGGGCGCATTATGGAAATGCTCCTACCTACTCCGCTCATCTGCGTTATAGGGGCAACAACGACTACTTCGTCGATCTCGCTTAGAGCTGAATAAGCTGCCTTCAAACCCTGCGAATACACCCCATCATCGTTCGTGAGTAGAATCATCTCTCTAACCCTAGGACTACCGAATATAAATTCTTTTAGAAAAACGTTTTTAATTTCTGCAAAGACTTTCTTTATGAATGAAGTTGAGAAGAAGTGTCTCTCCGCCCTGCTTGGCATACTTGAAAACGTTTATGAGCAGATGAAAGTTGGAAATGTTCCTGAACTTGAGATCTCCACAAGAACCAAGTACAACATTGAATTCAAGGAAGATTCGGGCGTCTGGATTTACGGAGATAGAAAATCGGTAACCTCAGCAAAGACAATTAAAGGGGCGCTCAAAATTCTCAAAATGGCTTACGTAATAGGTTTTCTAAAGGAGCAGTTAGCCGTGAACAAGTCCTCGACACTCAGAGAACTTTACTACATTACAGAAGGCTGGGGATATGCCAAATTCGACGAACAGGATGAAAGCGACAGGCTGATAGAGGATCTCGAAATCCTTTCGGGTTACCAGAGGGAACAGTTCCACATTCGCCCCGAAGAAGACGGTGCCACGATCGTAGGACCGATAAGGATCAGAGAAGAGACAAGAAGGGGCGTAAAGGAGATCCATTGTCAAGATGATGTCGGTGAAGGTGGCTACCAGATCCCGGTAAACGTGGACAAACTGCAGTTCGTGGAGCATGACGCAAAGTTTGTAATAGCCATTGAAACGGGCGGTATGAGGGACAGACTGATCGAAAATGGTTTTGACGAGAAATTCAATGCGATAGTGGTCCATCTAAAGGGTCAACCCGCAAGAAGCACGAGGAGACTTTTGAGAAGGCTCAATACAGAGCTAAAAATTCCCGTTGTGGTTTTCACAGATGGAGATCCGTGGAGCTACAGGATATATGCAAGCGTTGCCTACGGGAGCATAAAGTCAGCGCATCTCTCGGAGTATCTTGCAACACCAGAAGCGAAGTTTCTCGGAGTTACCCCATCGGACATCGTGAAATATGATCTACCTTCGGATAAGCTTACCGACGAAGACATAAAGGCCCTGAACGCCATACTAACGGATCCAAGATTTGACACAGATTTCTGGAAGAAGGAGGTAAAATTACAGCTAGAGCTGAACAAGAAATCTGAACAGCAGGCTTTGGCCAAGTATGGTCTGGACTATGTAACGGACGTTTATTTACCGGAAAAACTCTCAGAAATGGGAATACTGTAAAAATATTAATTTTAATTTAACTTATATATCCCAACTCCATGAGCTTCCTCAGCTTTTCATGTGTTCCGAAGATAAGTCTTGCTGAATGCTCGTATAGTTCGTCCGGTGTGAAGAAACGCCTTGCGAGCCCGAGATCTATTGCCTTCATTCCTACTGCCGTTGCAACCTCCGGAAAAACGTGGATCTCGGTCATTCTGGGAATTATGTAATCCTCACTCAGCCTGCTGTCAGCAAGTCTCGCGAGAGTGTAAGCAGCTGTTATACAAAGGTCTTCCGTGATTCTCCTGGCCCTCACGCTGAGAACACCCCTAAACATTCCCGGAAACACTAAGGAGTTGTTTATCTGATTCGGAAAGTCGCTTCTACCAGTTCCCACAATCCTCGCCCCAGCTTCCTTTGCCTCGTGCGGATAGATCTCAGGTACAGGATTTGATAATGCAAAGACTATCGGATCGTCTGCCATCTGAGCAATATATTCCTTCTTGATCACGCCCCCCGTGCTTGCTGCAATTACCACATCTACGCCTTTCATTGCTTCTGCTATCCCTCCGCTTCTCTGCTCGGCATTAGTTTCTCTGCATAGCCAGTATTTCTCGGGATTTTTGAGCCTTAATGTTTCAAGATCCTCCCTATGCATGTTCAAAATTCCCTTGCTGTCTACGACGAACATTCTCTTTAAGTCTGCGCCAGCTTTCGCTAGCAACTTAACTGTCGCAAAATTGGCAGCCCCAGCACCGATTACTGCAATCTCGACTTCATTTATCGACTTTCCAACAAGCTTAAGAGCGTTTATCAAAGCAGCGAGAGTTGCGGTAGCAGTCCCCAGCTGGTCATCGTGCCAGACTGGAATGTCAAGTTCTCTCTGCAGTCTATCGAGTATGTAGAAGCACTTCGGTGCTGCAATGTCCTCGAGGTTTATACCTCCAAAACTAGGAGTCAACTTCTTTACGATCTCTATAAATTTGTCAGGATCTTGTTCATCCAATGGAAGGGGAAAAGCATCAACTCCGCCCAGAAGCTTGAAAATCATCGCTTTTCCTTCCATAACAGGAAGAGAAGCCAGTGCACCAATGTTGCCTAGTCCCAGGACTCTCGATCCATCAGTGACGATTGCAACCGTGTTCCACTTATTTGTGTACTCGTAAACCTTTTCAGGATCTCTAGCAATTTCCTTGCTTGGTTCTGCGACTCCCGGAGTGTACCAGTAGCTAAAATCACTAATAGACCTCACCGGGCATTTCGGCAGAATCTCGATCTTTCCTCCGTACTTTCTGTGGAGGATACATGCTTCGTTCATATATATCACCCTAACTTCTTATTAAATACATACTCAATTCGAAAATATAAATTTTTTGCTTCTTAATACGTATAAAAAGGAAATACTTTTTTATGAATAAAAAATATTATACCGTAAATTCCAAGAAGTTTAAAAACCCAATGCAGATTTCCGCTATGGATCTTGA
Source organism: uncultured archaeon (assembly GCA_964433405.1). GTDB lineage: Archaea > Halobacteriota > Archaeoglobi > Archaeoglobales > Archaeoglobaceae > WYZ-LMO2. The sequence goes on from CAYSRI010000006.1 coordinate 4,418, forward strand.
AAAAAAGATTGCAATTGCGACGAGAAATGCCGAGGAAGTCGTAACTACTGAAGAGCTCAGAGCATTACTCGAAGAAAAGGAAAAACCAAGAGCTTACGTGGGATACGAACCCAGCGGTGAAATTCATCTGGGACATCTGATCACCGTGAACAAGCTCAAAGATTTGCAAAGCATTGGATTCGAAATAATTGTTCTCCTTGCCGACATACATGCTTATCTAAACGAGAAGGGGACTTTCGAAGAGATAAGAAAGCTTGCAGAAAGGAACATGAAAACGTTTATAGCCTTTGGACTGGATGAGAAAAACGCGCAGTTTGTTCTCGGAAGCAGTTATCAGCTAAACAGGGACTACATGCTCGACGTTCTGAAGCTAGCAAGGATCACAACTCTTAACAGGGCAAGAAGGAGTATGGATG